>AASF01002146.1 GCA_000168735.1 Candidatus Endoriftia persephone str. Hot96_1+Hot96_2
AACGAATCGCCCTTGATCCACCTCCATGATGATCTGCTGCAGCCGCATGCGTTCGATCAGCTCCTCCACAAACATGCCTGCAATCTGCCTTACATGCTCCCGTTCCAGGTACGTGAAAGACGATCACATCATCGAGGCGGTTCAGGAACTCCGGTTTGAAAAACTTCTTCACCTTCATGCAGCACCAGCTGGGTTTGGCCTCGTCGTAGCCGGTGAGTGGCCGCCTGCACAAAGCCGATCGGGCGCTTCTCTGGCGAGAGGGACTCGGTACCGAGGTTGGAGGTACCGATCAGGATGGTGTTGCGAAACGAAGACGGTACGCCCCTGTGCGTCGGTCAACTGGCCATCCTCGAGGATCTGCAGCAGCATATTGAAGACATCCGGATGCGCCTTCTCCACCTCGTCGAGCAGCACCACGCTGTAGGGGTTACGCCGCACCCGCTCGGTAAGCTGGCCACCCTCGCCATAGCCGATATAGCCGGGCGGCGCGCCGATCATCTTCGAGACCTCGTGCCGTTCCATATACTCCGACATATCGAGGCGCGATGATGCGCGACTCATCATCCCAGCAGAAACGCTGCCCAGGGCGCATGCTAGCTCGGTCTTGCCCCACGCCGGTTGGGCCGAGGAAGAGGAACGAGCCGATCGGCCGCCGGGATGAGGTGATGCCCGCACGGTTGCGGCGGATCGCATCGGCCACCGCGCGCACCGCATCCTCCTGGCCGACGATGCGCCTGTGCAGATTCTCTTCCATGCGCGACAGCTTCTGCGCCTCCGACTCCACCATGGCGCGCCACCGGAATGCCGGTCCAACGGGGCCACCACCTCGGCGATCGTCTCGGCATTGACTGTCGCCTCCACCTCACCCCGCTGCAGCTGCCACTCCTGGCGACGCTGCTGCAGCACCTGCTCCAGCTTGAGGATCTCCATCTGCAGGCTGGCCCGCCCTGCTGATAATCCTGGGCATCGTAGCGCTCACCCTTTTCGCGCAGCAAACGCGCCCGGCTGCTGTTCCAGTTTTTTCACCGGCTGGGGGATGGAGATCAGCCGGATATGCTGGCGCGAACCCGCTTCGTCGATCAGGTCCACCGCCTTGTCGGGCAGCCGCCGGTCGGTAAGGTAGCGCTCCGAGAGGTGCGCCGCTGCCTCCAAAGCTTCGGGCAGATAGTGGATCTGATGGTGCTGTTCATAGCGGGGCGCGATGCCCTGCAGGATCGCGATGCTCTCTTCGATGCTAGGTTCGCGCACCAGCACCGGATGGAAGCGCCGCTCCAACGCCTTATCGGCCTCCACAAAGCGGCGGTATTCGTCCAGGGTGTCGGCACCGATCACCTGCAGGCTGCCTTGGGCCAGGGCCGTCTTCAGCAGGCTCGGGGCGTCGATGCCGCCACCGCCAGCGCCCGCACCAACCACCGTATGCAGCTCGTCGATGAACAGGATCACCTGACCGCGCGCCTCGATCACCGCATCGCGCACCGACTTGAGCCGCTCCTCAAACTCACCGCGCATCTTGGCACCGGCAATGATCTCCCCCATGTCCAGCAACAGCAGGCGTTTATTGAGCAGGGTATCGGGCACCTCGGCATCGGCAATGCGCTGCGCCAGCCCCTCGACGATCACCGTCTTGCCAACGCCGGCCTCGCCGATCAGCGCCGGGTTGTTCTTCTTGCGGCGGGAGAGGGTCTGGATCACCTGATTGATCTCATCCTCACGGCCGATCACCGGATCCAGCTCGCCAGCCCAGAGCCATCTCGGTCAGATCCCGGGTGTACGTGTTTGAGGGGGTCCGGGCGTGCTCTCCGCATCCTCCGCCTTCAGCGCCCGACCACCGCGCAGATCCTGCAGTGCCTGGCGGGGCCTGCTGCAGGGTGATCCCCGCATCCCGTAGCAGGGTCGCAGTGATCCCCGCCTTGTCGTCCAACATCGCCAGAAACAGGGCACCTGGTGCCGATAAACTCATCACCAAAGCCTCGTGCCTCCTCATCGGCGATGCGAAATACTTCGTGCACCTCCTGGGAGGCAACCACTTGGTCAGTTTTCACCGGCACGGCATTCTGGTGGTGGTGATGGATCTGGGCAACAATCCGCTCGATAACGACCTGATGATCCGGCAGCAAACCCTCGAGGATCTTCACCGCCTCGGAGTCACCCTGGGAGAGCAACGCCAGCAGGATGAAGTCAGGTGTCAACAGATTCTCATGCAGCGCCCACCATTTCGGCCACCGCCCATCTCCAGGGTCTGCTGAACTTTCTGGGTGCTTTTTTGTATGTAATTCTGGAACATCAATTCACTGCCGGCAGCTGAATATTAACAGCGAGCCAGGGCCCGCAACACTCACCGTTTACCAGAACGAACTCAAAGGAAGTATAGAGAGTTGATGGGTCTGTATGCCTTTGCTCCGCACCCTTTATGCTCTCAGCTGGCGGTTAAAGTATGGTCCAGAGAGCTCTCCTTGCCATACCAAATAATCATTACGATTTATTTGCGCTATTTGTAAGCCCTTCTATCCCCACCACCTATCATCTCGAACATGGGCGGTCAGCAGGCTCAGACCTTCGCATTAATCTGTCCAAGACACCGTTTATCGATCGCCCACGGCAGGCCCACAGCCCTGACAATACAATGCGTCGAAAAAGCTTACAGACACAGCAGGAAATAAGTGCCGGAAACAGTGGTTATATTCTGAAAAAAATACTCTCGCCCCTCATCAGGAACCAAGCAATTTTTTTGGGGAATTAACCCCAATTTACAGATCTTACAGTTAGTAAAAAAACGCCTCATAGGAATTAACTCTTTGTTTGTAACCAACTGTTTTTATTGAATTAAAAAATAATTCTCGAAGTTGGCACAGCGGTTGCCTTAAGCCTGCCAGAACTTTTCAATCGACCGACAGACTAGAGACAACACCATGAAAAAAATCATTCGCAAAATCGTCCTCGGCTGCATGCTGCTGGCCCCCGCCTTTGCAAGCGCTGACATCATCACCCTGAACGCCACAGACTCCGGCTGGTACACCAACTATGGTGATCACACCGCGTCAAACACCAACTACATCGCCGGTAATATCCCATGGGCAAAAGTATCGCAACTTCTTTGTCTTTGACCTCGCCTCAATCACCGACGAGATCATCTCGGCCACTCTAAAGGTGAACTCAGTCGATGTCTCCAGGAGCGGCATCTGGTCTCTGTTCGATGTCAGCACCGATATCGGTACTCTGACGGCTGGCGGTTCCGGTCTGACCTCAATCTATAAGGATCTGGGAACCCGGCACCAAATACGGCGCCACCACAATCTTCTACAAGCAGGATCACATCAACCTCAATGTAGCCCTGAATGGCAATGCCCTCAGCTCACTGAACGCTGCCAACGACCTCTGGGCCGTAGGTGGCCGCTACAAATCAAAGGGGTATGCATTTGGTTACAGCCAGCAGCCCATTACACGCGTCAGCTGATCCTGGAGACCAAGGCCGACGTGCCTGAGCCTGCCTCTTTGGGTCTGTTGGCTGCTGGCCTGATCGGTCTTGGTGCCAGCCGTCGCCGCCAAGCAGAAAGCCTGATCAACTGACTCCCCTGCAAAAAAAGCAGCCCCAACGCTCTGGGGCTGCTTTTTGTCTTGTATCACTTCACAACCAAAGGGGCTGCTTTGGCCGTCCAATCAGCCACCACCGATAATACCTGGTGGGTTTGCCATCGATGCTGAGTACATTGCGCTCCCGCCAGTAGTCGCGGACCCCCTCCTCGCCCTTCTTCTCCGCCCAACTTTTGAGCTCATTCCGCTGCCCGATAAAGTCATAGAAGCGGCACAAGCAAAGCCACAGGAGGTCTGCACCAGGTCCACATCCATCACCAACGGATCTGGGCGCCGCTGCCCGTGCAGTGCTGGGGAAACTGGCCTGATGTGCTGATCCCAGCCATCACTCCCCTGATGATAGACCCGGGCCTGCCCATAGAGGCGCAGGATCTTCGGCTCGCCCTCGAAGGCGCAGAACATGAGAGTCATGCGAGGATTTTCCAACAGGTGCGCGGCGGTTTCATTACCACTACCTGTCAGGTTGAGCCAGAACACCTGATTGGGAGCGCTGATACGCAGGCTATCCATCCCTTTGGGGGAGAGGTTGATCCGCCCTTCGGCGGCTGCAGTGGCGACAAAAAAGATCTGCTGCCGGATGATGAATGCCGCATGCTTGTCTGAAATTGAATCGTACTGCTTGGCCATCTGATCCCTCTTATTTATCGATTGGATGATGCCAGGAGGCTACCATCGCAAAGCTCACTTCGCCCCGCACTTTGCCGCCAAACAACAGACTGCTGAGCTTGCCCCGGTTCGC
>AASF01002145.1 GCA_000168735.1 Candidatus Endoriftia persephone str. Hot96_1+Hot96_2
CGCCAACCTGCATCGCTACCGCGCACGCATCAACCTGCTACGCGCCTCCCTCGCCTTCAAACAACAGCATCATGCCGACGCCATCGCGGCCCTCGAACCGATCCTGCCCAGCTTCAACGACAAACAACTGCTGAGCCAAAAACTCACAGACGAGTCGATGAGCGCACTCGCCAGCCGTGCCAGTATTGCCTGCGAGATCGACGCAGCCGACGCCCCGCTGTGGCTGGAGCGGCTCGACAATGCGCTGGATGAGGAGTTCTTCAGGCGCCGCCCAGCCTTGGAAGGGTTGTTGCACCGGCTGCGCGGAAAACTACAGCAGAGCGCCGGCCGCGAGACAGAGGCACTGCTCCAAGTATGGGCTTGCCCTCGACTTCTACCGCAAGGCCGGCGACCGGCGCGGCATCGCCACCACACTGCACAGCCAAGCCCGTATCCACATCACCCAAGCCGCCTGGAACAAGACAGAGAGCCTGCTGCAGCGTGCGCTCTCGATACGGCTGTGGCTGACAGATCGCAGCGGCACCCTGGCTGTGGTGGAGGATCTAATACGGCTCTACCAGCACACCGATCAGCAGGCGAAGCTTGATGAGATGGAGGCCTGGCGCGGGCGCTTGCAGGCAGAGTAAAAATAGGTCGGCCAGAAACGAAAAAGGCCCGCAGCCGATAAGCTGCGGGCCTTTATCTTATGGTGGCCAGGGACAGAATCGAACTGCCGACACGGGGGATTTTCAGTCCCCTGCTCTACCGACTGAGCTACCTGGCCGCGTTTGAGAGCGCGTATTACAGCGATCTTGCAGCAGTTAGTCAAGAGGCCAGCCGCGATTTTCTTCTGCTACCACCAGCTCACTTTTGGGGAACCAAATTCGGGCGGCAGGCTCGGTCCCTTCACCAAAGAAAAAATTCTCCATCTGCTGTTCGAGAAATTTGCGCGCCTTGGGGTCGACCGGGCTCAGGCGGTTTTCATTGATCAGCATGGTCTGAAAGCGCAGCCACTCCTGCCAGGCCTCTTTGGAGACGTTGTCGAAGATCCGTTGCCCTAGCTCACCCGGATAGGTTGGACGCTCGAGCCCTTCCGCTTCCCGCTTCAATTTAACGCATTGCACTATACGACTCATCGGCTCTCTCCTCTCGCTTGGCTGGACTCTTCGATGATTCGGGCTACCGGCGCAGCCAGTCCCCGTTCATCAGGCATCGCGGGGTTATACCAGACCCGCGCGGCAGCATCCATGACACAATTGTCAGGGGATTTGAGCTGCAGTTCGAGTGGCGTGATGTCGAGATGGAAGTGGGAGAAGCTGTGGCGACGCGCAGGCAACTCGCGGATCTGTTTCAGCTCGGCGCGAAAATGCGCCTCACACCAGGCCTGCTAGATCAGTATCCGGCGGGCACTCCTGGAAGACTCCAGAGGCCGCCCCAGATACCCACTGGCGGACGCCGCTCCAGCAACACAAGCCCAGCACCATTCTGCACCAGCAGCATACGGGTCGAGCGGACCGGCAAGGTCTTTGCGGGGCGTGGTTCGGGAAACTCCAGCTGGCGTCCCTGCTCGCGGGCCTGACAGCTGTCGCCCAGCGGGCAGAGATCACAACGGGGAATGCCGCGGGTGCAGATGGTCGCCCCCAGATCCATCATGCCCTGATTGTAGGCCGCCGCCTCCTGCTGAGGGGTGAGCTGCCGGGTCAGCTCCCAGAGCCGTTTTGCCACCGCACTGCGACCAGGCCACCCCTCCACCATGAAGTGACGCGCCAGCACCCGTTTGACATTGCCATCGAGAATCGGCTGGCTCTGTCCCAGGGCCAGTGAGAGGATCGCCCCAGCGTTTGGACCGTCCGATCCCCGGCAGACTCTCCAGCGCCTCGATAGCCTCAGGAAAACGGCCCGAGAAATGCCCCTGCAACACCTCGTCCGCCTTACGCAGATTACGTGCCCGAGCGTAATAGCCCAGCCCGGACCAGAGGTGCAACACTTCATCTTCAGCAGCAGCAGCCAGGCTGGCTAGATCGGGAAAACGCGCCATAAAACGATTGAAATAGGGGATCACCTTGGCCACCTGAGTCTGCTGCAGCATGATCTCAGAGATCCAGACCCGGTAGGGATCGCCACTTGCCCTGCCAGGGCAGATCATTGCGCCCACAACGCTGTTGCCAGTCGATGACTTGCTTGGAAAATTCAGAAGGATGTCATTCAGAGAGATCAGTCGGGAGTTTGGAAGGCCCGCCGTGCAAAGCTCCCGACGCTGGATTTAGAATAGGCCTTTCAGCCCCCCTTTAAGTTTATCGTGCAGCCCACACCGGCAGCGTTATCCTTGAGCTGGCCGTCAAGTTTCGTTGTTCAGCGTCTCTGTTCAGCTTCGCCTTCTGGCTTTCGGCCAGCACCTTGCGCAGATCGATATTCCAATCAAGCTTGGACCAGGGCCCCTTGAGGTGGACCGGCACTGGAATTCCCTTCAGATCATCCAGCCCCTCGCCGCCCTGCCCCTTGGTGGTGCTGACAATTACCGGCCTGACCACATAATCGAGGCTCTCTCCGACCAGATCGACCCGTCCGGAGCCGTTTACCCGCAGGAAGGGGGATTTGGCCAGCAGATCCTTGTTAGTGAGCAGACCATTGCGGATCACCGCGCTGGCGGTCAGCTCAGAGAAGTCGGTCTGCTCCGGCTCGACTGAGTTCGCCGGTTTCTTGCCGGAGAGTCGCGCCCTTGGCATCCCGCAACATCTTTGCCAGGTTGACCCCCTTCACCGCACCATTGAGGAACTCCATTTTGAGATTGCCGTTGAGGCTACGCTTGAGCTGTGTCAGGGTCTGGCCACGACTACTGAGATTAGCGCTGAAGCCGCCGACACCATCGAAACGATCCTGCCCCGTCAAATCTTTCACCAGAGGCCCGGCCTGGATCTTGCTGGCGCTCTGTTTGATCTTCAGCGTCGGTTGCTTGCCCTTCACATTCAGATCCAGCACACCTTTCAGTTGACCGTTGTAGAAACGCCCCACCTGTTGGTCGATATGCAGCTGACCGCCTTTGCTCTTGATCACCACCTTGATTGCCTCAGCCTGGATATTGTTGGCCTTGATGCTGCCGACCCGCAGGGTGCCATCCAACTTGAGATTGCGCAGCAGCTCCACCGGAAACAGCGGCTTATCACCACTGTCTTTGCTGCTCGCAACCGGCTTTTTCTCTGGCTTGTCTACGGCCGGCGGCAGGTAGCGGTCAACATCGATCTTATCCAGGTCAAGGTGGAATCGATAGGCCGGCGAGGCTGGATCGATCAAAGTAAAATTACCCTTGATCTGGCTCTCATCGAGCTGCATCTCAAAGTTTTTCAGGTCGATCCGCTGCGGCTGAGTCTCGAACACAAGCGCCATCGCCAGCTTGCCCAGCACGCTAGGATCCGCCGTCTGTGGCAGTGGCAGCTCAAACTTCTGCATCCAGTTGCGGGGGCTGAACTGCGCCAGTTTCAGTTGGCCATCAAAGCGTGGAGCACTGCTGATGGCCTGGCCATTGATCGCACCACTGAGGCGCAGATCTTCAGAGCTCAGCAGCAGATTTTTCACCTCCAGCAGATCTTGTGCCTGATTGAAGTAGAGATCGGCACTGAGCTTTGCCTTCACCCCCGCTTTGGGCAGACCTTCGCCGCTCACCTTCAGCAGTACCTCAAGCGCCTCCATCGAGAAGCTGCCCTGCGCCGGGTCGGCCATCAGTCTGCCACGCAGATCAAACTCACTACGCAGGGCCGGCTGGGCACGGTCGAGACCAAGCGCGAGGCGCATATCCACCGCCCGGCCGGGAGCCATGGGCGCCAGTCTCCAGCAACAGCTGCTTGACTTCAAAATGTTCGCCGGTGGACTGATCGTCCCACACTATATGCGCATCAGAGATCGCCACACCACCGATCGACAGCCCCTGCAGACCGCCACCGGCGGTGGTATCAGCAGGCCCCTCACCCGCCGATTCAGCAGAGGTCAAGGCCTCTTCGGACTGCCCCCCGGTCATATCATCCCAGTTGCTGACACCCTGACTGTTTTTTGCCAGGTTCAGCTTAAGTCCGGCAAGCTTTACTTTGTCGATCTCCAATGACTGGGTAAAGATGAGTGGTATCAGATTGACCCGCACCTGGAGATGCCTGACCTCGGCAAAGGGAGTATCACCGAATCCCTTGGCGTTACTGAGATGCAGCCCGTTAATCTCGACCCCAAGCCAGGGAAAGATCGACAGGCCGATATCACCATCGATCTTCAGGTCTCTGCCGGTGGCGGACTTCGTCTGGCTGATGATCTCCTGTTTATAGTCATTAGGATCCACAACCATCGGTATCACCAGCACTGCAGCGATGATCAACAGGGAGCACTAGGCCAATTAGTCCTGCCAACAATCTTCAAGACCTTCCCCATTTCAATCTCCCTCTAAAAATTTCTGGTCGAAAATCTGGCCCTGCGTTTTCCACCATCCTCACTCAGCTCTGTCTGGAGGTGTAGCACAATTCCACCACAGGTCGAGCCTTGCTTTACCCTGCTTGAGCTGGTGCAGAATGGTTGGATGTTCAGGTGAAAACGGATCGTTGCACTGCAGAGGCTTGCAGCCGAGGATTGGAGCGGGTGATGGGAATCGAACCCACGTAGTCAGCTTGGGAAGCTGAAGTTCTACCATTGAACTACACCCGCTGAGGTGCCCATTCTAGGTAGCCAATCGATGACACGCAACATTAAAAAGCGACAAGCGCCGTTAGTGCTCTGAGCTATAGAGCGCTGCCATCTGTTCCGCATAGCGCTCCAGCACCTTGGGCCGCTTGACCTTGAGCGTCGGCGTGAGCAGACCATTCTCGACGCTCCAGGGCTCCAGCAGCAACGCCACCCGGCGAATCTTGGCGTAGCCCGGAAAGTCCTTCAGCGCACTGCGGATGCGCTGGATGAAGACCTGTTGCAGGGCAGCGTCATCCAGACTTTGTGGCTGCTCCGGGTCGAGCCCGAACTCCCGGGCCAGCCCCTCCCACAGATCGGCATTCACCACCAACAGCGCGGCCAGATAGGGCTTGCCCTCACCCACCACCAACACCTGTTCGATCAGCGGATCGAGGGCGATCGCCATCTCCATATCGCTGGGTGGGATCTTCTCGCCGTTGGAGGAGCACCAGAATATCCCTTGAGACGCCCAGTGATGTAGATGTGGCGCTGTTCGTCGATGCGCACCTGA
>AASF01002144.1 GCA_000168735.1 Candidatus Endoriftia persephone str. Hot96_1+Hot96_2
AGCACAGCAGGCCCCGCCCGACAATCGAGCAGTAGAACCACTGTATTCCAAGCTAACATCTGTCAGCGCCACCCCAACCACATCCGCGAGCGGTACAATGGCTTCTGCAGCCCCCCCACAATGCGACAAACCTCATCGCTCTGATTTATTCTGCTGAGCCTATTCACTGCACCACTCAAGGCAGAGCTTATCGAACTGAAAATGGCCAAAGGGATTCGAGCCAGCGCGGAGTTCCGGCAGGGGAATCTCGACGCCCCGCCGATACTGATCCTGCACGGTTTTTTGCAAACCCGGGAGTTCTTTGCTGTCCGCCGGCTCGCTGAAACCCTGGCAGAGAGTGGATACAGCGTGCTTACTCCGACACTGACGCTTGGTATCGACCAGCGCAATGCCAGTCTGCCCTGCGAAGCAATCCATACCCACTCCTTCGATCAGGATAGGCGAGAGGTGGGCGTCTGGAACCAATGGCTGAAGACGCACACCGGCCAGAACGCTATCATCATCGGACACAGCGCCGGCAGTGTCACGCTGGTTGGCTATCTTGGCGCCGAGCCGGATGCGCCAGTATCTGCCGCGATTCTGATCAGCCTCACCCATTTCGGCCAGGGTCCAGCTGCCAATGAAACGCTGGCAGATATCCAACGCGCCAAACACGCGATCAAGGCTGGCCAGGGGCAGAGGCTCGACAACTTTGGCCTGGCATTTTGTAAGCTTTACCCGACCACCCCCTCCGCCTATCTCTCCTATGTCAGCTGGTCCAGACAGAAAATCCTGTCGAAGATGGCAACCATCCAGACCACGACCACGGTTATCATCGGTGGCTCCGATCAGCGCATCACTCCGCAATGGAGCCGACAACTGCAAGATAGGCGAGTTAAACTGATCAAAGTGGCAGGGAGCCAACCATTTCTTCGATCACGAACACGAATTCGATCTGGTAGACAGCGGTGGAAGCGGCCNCTGGAAAAACAACAACAGGAAATAGGCCAAAAATGGCGAAAAAAGCCCCATCCATCAAGGCCTATCTCGCCCTTTTCATCTTTGGGCCGCCCTNGGGCTATGCTGGGGCTCCTCAGCATCATTACCCTGCAGCAGATAGACCAATCTGAGAAACAGGGACGTTTCCAGAACCACACTCACTCACTCAAGCAGATGTCGAACTAAGCAGGGCCATCAATGCCGCCTATCGAGAAATTCTTGACCGCACCAAAGCGTATGCCCGCTGGCAGGAAGTACGGCAGCAGATCCAGAATCCAAACTTCTACGCTTACTGGCATAAACACCGAGCACTCAGCTCAGAAGTATTGCCGGACTACACCCAGGATGCAGCCATCTATAACGCCAAAGGCAAGGTACTAAGCAAACTCGACACCTCACTGCTGCCAGCACGGGTGCCAGAGAAGTCCGACACAGCAACACTGATCTTTGATGGCAACAAACCCTCGCTACTGCTGTACGCCCCAGTCACCAACAAGGAGGGCTCAACACTGGGTTATGTCGCCACCCTGATTCGATTCTTGCCGGAGCTTTTCAGAACCGGCGGCTTCAGCCAGATCGACGCAGAAACGATCCATATTGAACGGCCAGCCGCGGCCCCGATTCCACTGCATGAGTTGCAGGGCCTGATCGAGTTTGATCTGCGCACAGACCCTTTTTCCGATACCTTGCTGAAGATCATGACATCAGCCTTCGTCCATTTTGGATTACTCATGGGGCTGGTCACCCTGCTCTTCTACCCCTTCGTAATCTGGCTGCTCAGCCAACCGATCCAGCGAGTCTCCCGACACATCGATCTGTTGCGCGAAAACCCTGGTGAATCTGTCCCAAGTTCGCTCAGTAAACCATTCCAGATCGCCGAACTGGAGAAGATCCGGCAATCACTCAACGCCTACCACATGCGGCTCAACGACGTTAACCGGAGCCTTGACCAGAAAAATCGTGAACTGTGGAAAATGGCCCACCACGACCCACTCACCGGCGCACACAACCGGCGAGCATTCGAGAAATACTGGCAGGAACTCAATGACATCTTTGCCGACAGCCGAACCCCGATCTGCCTAGCGCTATTCGACATCAACCATTTCAAGGCGATAAACGACAGCTACGGCCACCAGGCTGGCGATCAGGTACTGAAAGTGATCGCCAAAACTATCCAAGGCGTGCTGCGCAAGAATGAACGCCTGTTTCGTCTCGGCGGTGATGAATTTGCCACCTTCCTCATCAACTGCACACCCCATTCCGCACTGAGCATTGCCGAACGCTGTGAACAGGCAACCGCCCAAAGCAATTTCCAAAAGTTTGGGGTACGCGAACCTGTGCGCATCAGTATTGGACTGACCCACACCGACCGGCTCGAAAACGATCCACTGCAATCCCTGCAGTGGAAGGCGGATGTAGCGATGTACTCCGCCAAGCGGCCCAGCTCATCCTCCATCGCCCTGTTCACCCCAGCGATGGAGAAAAGCACCCAGGGGGCTCTTCTCCAGCTGGACCCGCCTCGCAGTCTACGAGGCGGTGACCAGTGGAAAAGATTTGCACATCTACTACCAACCGATCGTCGATCTGGAGAGCGGACAGACCCACTACTATGAAGCCTTGGTGCGTATCCACGCATGGCGATGAGCTGATCATGCCCTCCCATATCTTCCCGCTGGTGGAAGCACGCCGACTCGAACCCGATCTTGACCGCTCGATCATCGAGGCAATCTTTCGCGATTTGGAGAGCAATCGCATCCCACCCGGCAGCGGGGTTTCGATCAACCTCTCTCCCACCCTCGGTGGTGGACGAAGGCATCATCGACTGGCTGGAGGATTTCCAGCCCTACGTAAGGAGCCACAAACTGGTGCTGGAAGTCACAGAGACGGCGCTGATCACCCAGCTTCACTTGGCAACCAAGAACCTCAAGCGATTGCGAAACATCGGCTTCGAGATCGCTCTCGACGACTTTGGCAGCGGCTACTGCCTCCTTTAAATATCTCGCCACCATGCCAGTGGACATCGTCAAATTCGACATCAGCCTGGTCCAGCTGCTCAACGACAAGGAGCAACAGCGGATCCTGATCTATCTCGCCAAAATGATTATTGACGCTGGGCCATCGCCTGGTGGCTGAAGGTATCGAGGCATAAGCTGACGGCAAAACGTCTCAGGCGCATCGGTTTCAAATATGGCCAGGGGTACCTATTCGGCAAACCCGCCCCCGAACTCAACAAACCAGCTAAAACCGGCTAAGGAGCCGTCTGATTAAGTCTGGACGAAGTGGATTGCGAATCTGAACATTCAGACTCAAGGCGCAAATCGCACGTAAAGCTCCCGCTCCCTGCTCACGCGCCTCCCCTACATCCCTGTCGGGGATAGCTGGCTCTTGCGAACGACTGCATGGAGGCAGAAGGTAAAGTCACGCATGGAGCCCGTTGCCGAGATTTGGCCACGCAGAAGCTGGATAGTCTGGGCACAAGATACGAGTTCATGACGTGATCAGGGGCTCCCTAACCCCTTTCAGCCGCCCCACAACACGTTTATAATCATCACCTACCACGCCGGGGTGGTGGAATTGGTAGACACAGGGGATTCAAAATCCCCCGGCTTCACGGCCTTGACGGTTCGAGTCCGTCCCTCGGTACCAGCTTAGGCCCTGACTGTAGTCGGGCGACATTAAAGGCCTGCAAATGCAGGCCTTTGTCATTCTTGGGCAACACGGCTGGACATATCAGATCACCTATACTCAATTCTCCGCACGCAGTCCCGACACCCGCTTGGGTTCTTTCATGTTGTTGGTCACAAGGAATGCGGCCTTCTCTTTATCCCGTCGCTCCATCATCATCCGATAAACCAGGAATTTTTGCTTGGAAGCCTTTGATTAAATCTGGACGAAGTGGATTGTGATTCAGAATTTTTAGATTCAAGGCGCAAATCGCATGTAAAGCTACCGCTTCCTGCTCACGCGCCTCCCCTACATCCCTGTCGGGGATAGCCTGGCTCTTGCGAACGATTGCATGGAGGCAGGAGGTAGGGCAACGCATGGAGCCGTTGCCGAGATTTGCAGCGCAGAAGCTGGATATTCTGGGCACAAGATACGCGTTCATGACGTGATCAGAAGCCCCCTTGTATATGAATTCGCTTCCGTACCGGGCGGAAGCTGGTAAAATCCCCACCTCTTCATTTCTGAATTGTATGGAGGCCAATGCAGCAATTTTTTGTTGCCACCTGGCTGCTGCTGGCCGCCGCAGCCGCTCATGCCCTAGAGATTGAGGTGCAGATTGAAGGCCTGGACAGGGAGCAGGAGGCGAATGTACGCGCTTTCCTCTCCCTCGAGCGAGAGAAAGAGCGAGAAGCTCTGACCAAGGGCCGCATGCGCCTGCTGCACCGACAGGCACCAGCGGAGATCCGTCGGGCACTGCAACCCTTCGGCCACTTCAAGCCGGCAATCGACTCCCGCCTGGAGCAGATCAACACCGGCTACCGTGCCCGCTACCAGATTGAGCCAGGCCCCCGGATCCAACTGGCGAAGGTCGAGTTCAACACCACCGGCCCGGGGCAGAAATGACGCCCTATTTGCATTCGGCCTCGACCTGCAGCCAGGGCACCTTCCTGGAACCAGGGCCCGCTATGAGAAGCTCAAGCAGCAGCTACTGAGCGATGCCATCGGAGGCCGGCTACCTAGACGCCCGCTACACCATCCACCAGGTTCGGGTAGATCTAGACAGCTACCAAGCTTCCATCCGCCTGCAGCTGGAGACCGGCCCGCACTACCACTTCGGCGAGGTACGCTTCATACAAGACAAGCTGGCCCCCGGATTCCTGGCCCGCTACCTGCGCTTCCAACCGGGCGACCCGTTCAGCCACGAGCAGCTGTTGACGCTGCAATCCAACCTGATCGACAGCGAATACTTCAACCATGTAGAGGTGCGAACCCTGCGCGATCAGGCAGTGGCAGATCAGGTGCCCATCGAGCTGCTGCTGTCGCCCAACAAACCGAACCGCTACCGCGCCGGTATTGGCTTCTCCACCGACACCGGACCGCGCATCACCCTGGACTGGAAACGCCGACTGATCAACCGTGAAGGCCACCGCATGCTCAGCGAGCTGCGTCTGTCGGCACCACGCAGCTCACTGAAGACGGAATACACCATCCCTCTGGAGCGACCATCACAAGACTCTCTATCGTTCTCGGCCCAGGGTGACCACTACGATACCGACAGCCGTCTTGGCGTGCGCCTGCTGCTCAACAGCGCCCACTCAATCGGCCTGGACAACGACTGGCGACGCACCATCGGCATCGACTACTCCTACGAGAATTTCGAAGTGGGCGCGCAGGACGACAACGCCTTCCTGCTGGTGCCCTACCTCAGCTGGTCGCAG
>AASF01002143.1 GCA_000168735.1 Candidatus Endoriftia persephone str. Hot96_1+Hot96_2
GCTTGATCAGGTCAGAGGCGAGCAGATTGTTAGCCTGCCGGTTGGCTCTCCGGTGCCGCTCTATCTGATCTGGGAGGGCAACCTGTTGCAGAGCAGTGAGTTGGAGCCGATTCCGCTGCGCTTGAGCCAGCCGCTGGAGATCCTGATGAGAGACGGGGTACCCGAGGGGCACTACCGGATTGGCGGTGGTGAGTGGAGGGAGATATCGTATAATTTCCGCGTCCCCAGACTGACTATCCAGGCACTCATCGACAAGGAGACAGGGCCGAGAATCGACACCTCTTTGCGGGTCGAGATCGGCGAGTAGCGCTCTGCATGAGCATCCACGAACAGTCTCAACCCGCCCAGCTCGACCGGCTGCTGCATCAGCCGGTGCGCACCCGCATCGCCGCCTATCTGGCCGGGCGTGATGAGGCCAGCTTTACCGAGATTAAGAAGGCGCTTGGCCTTACCGACGGCAATCTGGAGGCGCACATGAAGAAGCTGGTGGCGGCGGAGTACATCCAACCCCATAAGCTGGATGATTCTCCCCGCAGCCAGACCATCTATGCCCTGACTGAAACTGGCCGGGCGGCGTTTCGCCGCTATGTGGAGGCGCTGGAGCAGTTGATCGCTCTGAGTGGTCTGCCAGGGTAGAGGCTCCCTAACATGCGGTTTCAGATAAATTATCCCGATCAATAGCCGCTAACGTGACTAGATCAACTTAGAGGGAGCTACATTTGGTGTCGTACGAGTTTTTGCTGTCCAAAAATCAACTTCGCCAAGCTTATAAAACGATTAAAGGGATGAGCGTCCCGAACATGCCGGAGCGTTGTGGTTAAGGTCAACCAGGAAATTGGACGGCAAAATACCAGTCCCCATAAGGTGGCGGAACTGATCACGAGCGATATTGCGCTAGCAGGAAACGTTCTAAAATTAGCCAACTCCCCTCTTTATCGCCGCAGGGGCGGAGATACAATCAGTTGAGCATGCCACTATGATGCTTGGACTGACGAATCTGAAGAACTTGGTTATCGCTTCGGCCTTCAAACGCGCTTTGGCGAACAACAATGCTGACTATCGACAGATAGAGGAAGACTCACAGATCATTGCACACTGTGCTTCAGGAATTGCGGCTATGGTCGACGATGTCGCACCGGAGGACGCCTACCTTAGTGGTTTGTTTCATGACGCAGGCATGATGCTGCTGGCGCAGAAATTCGGGAATTATCTGGGGTTTATGGAGAAATGGGAGGATGATCCCATCGGGAGTGATCGCCGCAGAGGCAAGAACAATTCGGAACCAATCACTGTGTTGTGGGATTTATGTTGGCTAAAGCACTGGGAACTGCCCGAGTCGGTCTGTTATGCAATTAGCCAACATCACTTGAGATGCTGTGATCACATAGAAGATCCGCACCTGCGTGGGCACACTTGCTGTCTTAAAGCTTGCTAACTATCTCCTGGCAAGCACCGTTACTATCAATACTGTTGATGATATGCCGGACAATTGGGTGGTATACCCGAGAGACGGCGATCAAGGAACTCGCGCTCGATCACGAATCCGTAAATGAAATACGTTCACTCTGTTCCCTATAGTAGGCTTGGCCTGTGACCTTGAGTTCTGCTAGCAGATGACGTGCCAGCAATGCCGGGAGGCGTTGTAAAATAACCTTTACCCCTTGTGGCAGGCTGATGTCGCGCTCCAGTAAGATCCCGCGGTAGAGTTTGACAAAGGCTGGCGTCACATCTGGACGCTCTCCGTGTCAGAGACTCCTTAACGAATTATTCACATATGTAACGGTAGACTACTGTCCGAATGCTCCGCATCTTTAAGGTGTGGTGTATCACGAATAGTGAAGTTGTTGAGAAGGTTATATGACACAAGATTTTGCACACGGCCTTGCCCTGAGGCTGTTTCCGTTCCTGCGCTGGTGGCCGCAGGTTGATTCCACGACGTTGCGCAGCGATCTGCTGGCTGCGCTGACTGGGGCTGTGGTGGTGCTGCCCCAGGGGGTGGCTTTTGCATCCATTGCTGGGATGCCCGCTGGAGTATGGCCTCTATGCAGGGATGGTGCCGGCGATTATCGCCGCCCTGTTCGGTTCCTCGCGCCACCTGGTGTCGGGGCCGACCACGGCGGCATCTATCGTTCTCTTCTCTGCCTTGAGTGTCTATGCGGAGCCGGGCAGCGCCGATTATGTCACCCTGGCCCTGACCATGACCCTTATGGTGGGGGTGCTCGAGTTGGTGCTTGGACTGGTTCGTATGGGGGCGCTGGTCAATTTCATCTCCCATTCGGTGATAGTCGGCTTCACTGCCGGCGCGGCGATTCTGATTGCGGCCAAGCAGCTGAAGAATTTCTTTGGGGTGGAGATGCCGAGAGGCGGCCATCTGCATGAGATCCTCTATCACTTCTGGCAGCAGATCCCCTCAATCAATCCCTATGTGCTATCGGTGGCGGTGATCACCCTGCTCTCAGGGCTGGCGGTGAAGCGCTGGTTTCCCCGCTTCCCCTACATGATTGCGGCGATGCTGGCCGGCGGCCTGACGGCAGCATGGTTGAATCAGCTGTTCGGCGCCGATGTTACCGCGATCAAGACGGGTGGGGCGCCCTGCCGCAGAGCCTGCCGCCTCTCTCTAGCCCCGATCTCTCGTTTCAGACGATCCGTGATCTGGCCCCCTCTGCGCTGGCGGTGACTCTCTTCGCCCTCACTGAAGCGGTCTCCATCGGCCGTTCCATCGCCGCCCGCAGCGGCGACCGTATTGATGGCAACCAGGAGTTTATCGGCCAGGGGTTGTCTAATATCGTGGGCAGCTTCTTCTCGGGCTATGTGGCCACCGGGCTCTTTCAACCGTAGTGGCCTCAACTATCAATCGGGCGCGAAGACACCCCTGGCTGCGGTATTTGCTGGGCCTGCTGCTGGTAGTGATCGTACTGCTGGTGGCCCCTTATGCGGACTGGCTGCCCAATGCGGCTATGGCCGGCATCTTGTTCATGGTTGCCTGGGGTCTAATCGACTTCAAGGAGATCCGGCATATCCTGAAGGGCAGCCGCCGGGAGACGGCGGTGATGGTGGTTACCTTCTTAGGCGCCCTGTTCCTAGAGCTGGAGCTGGCAATCTTCGCTGGCATCCTGCTGTCGCTGGTGCTCTATCTGGAGCGGGGTCTCCCGCCCCCGTATCGTCAGCCGGGCCCCCAATCCCATGCTCTACAAGAATGCCTTCTCTAGTGATCCGGGGCTACCCCAATGCCCTCAGCTGAAGATCCTGCGCATCGACGGCTCGCTCTTTTTCGGTTCGATCAACCATGTGCAGGATGAGTTTGAACGCATTCGTGAACAGTCACCGGCCCAGACTCATCTGGCGATCGTGGCCAACGGCATCAACTTCGTTGATATCAGCGGCGCCCAGGCGCTGGCCGATGAGGCGCGAAAACGGAAGGGGATGGGCGGAGAGTTTTATATGATTCACGTCAAGCAGGGGTTGTGGGATGCTCTGGAGCGCTTTGGTGCTCTCGATGTGATCAATCCGAACCATATCTTCCAGTCCAAGACGGACAGCATTCGCGCCATCTACCAGAAACTGAATCGGGAGATCTGCAGGGGCTGCGACAAGCGGGATCTTCCGGGAGTGTAATGATGTCTCAAAGTAGACAAAATGGTGCTGTGCTGGTTGGCGGGATGAACAAGGGGGGGGCTAACTGGCCCGAGGAGGGAAATGTATATTCTGGTGATCGAAGACAATCCGGACCTGGTGGCCAATCTCTACGATTTTCTTGAGCCACGGGGTTATGTGGTAGACGCGGCAGGCAGCGCCAGGGGTGGTTTGCATTTTGTTCAGGAGAAGGTCTACGACGCCATCATACTGGACCTGACGCTGCCGGACATGGATGGCCTGGAGGTCTGTAAGCGTTTGCGCGATTCCGGATGTGACACCCCGGTGTTGATGTTGACCGCCCGCGATACCCTGGATGACAAGCTGGAGGGGTTCGGCAGCGGGGCAGACGATTACCTGGTGAAGCCCTTCGCCATGCAGGAGCTGGATGCCCGCCTGAAGGCCTTGGTGCGGCGGGTGAGCGGTGATCAGTCCCGCGAGTTGCTGCGGCTGGCCGATTTGGCGTTCGATCCTGCCACTCTGCAGCTGGAGCGGGACGGCCGCTCGATCTCCCTGTCCGCCGATTCCGCTGAAGATCCTGGCCCTGCTGCTGCGGCAGTCGCCCCGGGGTGGTCCCACGGCGTGAGATCGAGCGGCGCATCTGGGGGGATACGCGCCCCGACAGCGATGCCTTGCGCGCCCATATGTCAGTGCTGCGTGCGGCGATCGATAGGCCTTTCGACAAACATTTGTTACGTACGGTACACAGTATCGGCTACCAACTGATCGCACCCGGATGAGATTCAGGGCTAGCCTGCGGCTATCGTGTCGCCCTGGGCCTTTACCCTGCTGGGCATGCTGGTGAGTGTGGGGCTGGCCGGTTCCCTCTATCTACTCGCCATCGATATGGAGGCGCGGTTGATCGCTGAAACGCTCTCTGCGGAACTCGAAGATTACATGGTGCGCTTCGAGGCCGACCCCAGGGCGCTGCCTCCCGCGAGTACGATGATTCATACCTATGTGTTCCTGCCCGGCACGATGGGCGTGCCGGAGGCGTTGCGAGAGCTGCCAGCCGGCCTGCATCAGGTGCATATGGAGGGCAAGGAGTACTACGCAGAGGTGCGGCTCAACGACGAGCGCCATTTCATCGTCTTGTACGATGCCGAACAGATC
>AASF01002142.1 GCA_000168735.1 Candidatus Endoriftia persephone str. Hot96_1+Hot96_2
GCCCTTAGCTTGAGCGATGGTCCAAAAAGGGATTCTTGTGACCGGTGGTGCTGGCTATATCGGCAGGCACGACACTACGGCAGTTGGGGGAAGCAGGCGAACGCCTGGTCACTCCTAGATAACCTCTCCACTGGCTGTCGCCCGGCCGTGCTCTATGGTGACTTGGTGGTTGGCGACATCGGCGACAAAAAACTGCTGATCGAGCTGCTGCGCAAACACCAGATCAACACAGTATTCCATTTTGCCGCGTTCACGGATGTGGCCCGGTCCTACGAAATCCCCCTCGGACTACTACCACAACAACACCAGCAATACCCGCATCCTGCTGGAGAGTTGTGTGGAGAGCGGAGTACGCAACTTCATCTTCTCCTCCACTGGCGGCGTCTACGGTTACCAGGCCGAAAACCTTGTCGACGAGGACTCTGCCACACACCCGTTCACACCCTATGGCCAATCGAAACTGATGGCCGAACAGATGGTGCGGGATACCTCTGCCGCCTACGGCATCAAACATGTCATCCTGCGCTATTTCAACGTCGCCGGTTGCGATCCGGAACTGCGCACTGGGCCACGCGGCCAGAACACTCCACCCAGCTAATCAAGGTCGCCTGTCAGGCGGCTATGGGTAAAAGGATGCAAATCGAGATATTCGGGACCGACTACCCGACCTGCGATGGTACCGGCGTGCGCGACTATATACATGTGGAGGACCTGGCCAACGCTCATCTGCTAGCCCTCGACTATCTGCGAAAAGGCGGCAGTTCTACCACCCTGAACTGCGGATATGGCAGGGGATACTCGGTTCGTGAAGTGCTGCAGACCGTCGAACGACTTTCCGAAACCCCCCTGAATGTGGTTGAATCCCCGCGTCGTCCAGGGGATCTGCCCTCGATGATTGCCAGGGCTGAGCGAATCCGGCAACTGTTTGGCTGGAAGCCCAGATTCGAATCGCTCGACGCAATCGTCTCGTCCAGCCTAGCGTGGGAGAAGATCATCACCCCATGCCAGCCGATGGCACTACCCTAGCGTTTCGCCCCTGTAATAAAACGGGGGGTACAGCACCAAAAACCGAGCTAGACATCTCAATACTATGGATCTGCTACAGATTTTTATCCTGGCCGCACTGCAGGGCCTGACCGAATTCCTTCCCATTTCCAGCTCCGCCCACCTAATCCTCGCACCTCTTGTATTGGACTATGCCGATCAGGGGTTCGCCTTCGATGTGGCAGTGCATGTGGGTTCTCTGCTGGCCGTGATTAGCTACTTCCGCCATGAGGTGATCTCCATTAGCCGCGATTTTTTCAAATCCCTGTTCAATCGCTACGCCACCACCCCGGAATCGCGCCTTGGCTGGATGATCATTGTTGCCACCATTCCGGTGGGGCTGTTCGGCCTGCTGATGAAGTCGCTGATAGAAGGAGAACTGCGCTCGCCGCTGGTGATCGCCATCACCACCATCGGCTTCGGTATCGTACTGCTGGTCTTCGACAAGATCGGCAAACATAGCCGAGATGAATACTCCATCACCTGGCGAGATGCGCTGATTATCGGGCCTGTTCCAGGCGGTGGCGATCATGCCCCGGCACCTCTCGCTCCGGCTCCACCATGAGCGCTGGCCTGATGCTCGGACTGACCCGCGAGGCCGCCTCCCGCTTCTCTTTTCTGCTCGCCATCCCCACCATCCTGATGTCGGGTGGGCTGGTCACTCTGGAACTGATCAGCAGTGATGCCTCCGCCTGACTGGAACTCCTTATTGCTTGGCACTGCGCTCTCATTCATCACCGCCTATCTCTGCATCCACTACTTCCTGCGATTCATCGAGCGTATCGGCATGACGCCGTTTGTTCTCTATCGGCTGATCTTGGGCGTTGCCATCCTGATCTTCTTCCTCCCCTGACAGGGCAAAAAGATAGGGGTGTCATCGGGCATGGTGGACGCCCCCTTCAGCCTCCCTGCACCTTGCTTTCTAGATTTGCCAACAGCCCGTCAATCCCCTGCTTTTTCACCAGGCTGGCGAAGCTGCTACGGTAGTTGCGGACGATGCTCACGCCTTCAATCACCACATCGTAGGCCAGCCATTTGTCGCCCCGCTGACGCAGACGGTAGATCACCGGGATCTCCACGCCCGTGCGTATGATAAAGGTCTCCGCCACCGCCTTGTTCTTACGGATCTTCTCCTTGCCGTAACGGATAGTTTCGTTGGTGTAGCTCTCCATGGCAGCAATGTAGGTGTTCTCCATCAAGCGCTTGAACAGCTCGACAAAGCGATCACGCTGGGCAGCATCCGCCTTCTTCCAATTTTTGGCCAGGATGCTGCGCGACATCACCTCAAAATCGAAATGAGGCGCGATCAGATCCCGCATCTGCTGGCGACGCTGTGCCTGATCCACCTCCGGCTGCTTGAGTAGCGCCATCACACCATCCACAACCTCACGCAATTGTTCTGTGGGAGAGGGTGCAGCGACAGCCTGGCTGCTACCCAAACAAAAAACAGAGTCAGCCCCCAAAGGTAACAGCATTTTTTTAAACGAAACCATGGTGGTTCTCCCGATCAACGCAAGCAGAGTGTCAAATGGCATTCACTTATCATTCGTAGACTGGCCCTCGAAGATATATTTACTCAGCAACTCTTCCAGGCTCACTGAGGACTCGGTCTCAGTGATAATGTCGCCAGGTTCGAGATAATCTTCAGAGCCACCGGCAGAAATCTTGATCAACTTCCCACCCAGAAGCCCGCTGCTGGCAATCGAGGCAATGGCATCATCCTGGAGACGAATGGAGTTGGGCAGACTCAGCTCAACCTCGGCCTCGAAATCCTCATGGTTGAAGTGGATGTCGGTTACCTTGCCGACCACGACACCGGCCATCTCTACCTCCGCCCCGTTTCTCAATCCAGAAGCAGAGAGGAAGCGGGCGGTCAGCAGTATAGTGGCTACCACTAGCATCACCGATCCCGCCAAGCTTGACCGCCAGAAATGCAAAACTGACCAGTCCCACCAGCACAAACAGGCCTACAACGGTTTCAACTTTGATCCGGTTCATGGATTCAACTCCAGTGTTTATCTCTCATGCGATGCCCTCTTAAAGCATCAGTGCGCCGACCAGATAGTCACCAAACAGGATGGCGATGGCGGAAACCACTACCGCGCTAGTCGTGACCTGGCTGACCCCCTCGGCACCAAACCGCCCGCCCCGCTCCAGGTGCATAAAAAACCCCTTAGCAGTGGCCGATGACGGTGATCACCAGACCAAACAGCAGGGACTTGTAGAGCCCCATGGCCACATCATTCCACTCCACGCCGCTGTACATACTGTCGACAATAAGCCCCCTGATTGAGGCCGAAGATCTGCACCCCCACCAGCCAGCCGCCGATCAACCCCATCACATCGAAGACGCTGGTGAGCAACGGCAGCGAGATGATACCGGCGACCAGCTTCGGGGCAATAATGAACTTGTGGGGATCGATCGCCATGCACTCCAGCGCATCGAATCTGTTCGCTGGTGCGCATGATGCCGATCTCGGCACACATCGCCGAGCCCGCCCGCCCCACCACCATCAGCGCCGCCATCACCGGCCCCAACTCACGCAGCAGAGCCAGCGCGACCGCGGAGCCCAACAAATCCACCGAGCCAAACCGCTCCAGGGTGTTGTGAAACTGCAACGCCAGCACCATGCCGGTAAACAGTCCGGAGATCACTATCACCAGCATCGATCGGGCGCCGATGAAGTGGAGCTGACGGATCACAGGCTCGAGTTGGTAGGGGGCACGAAACAGACTGAGCAGCGCACTCAGCAGCATCTTCGCCATGCGTCCGGCCTGATCAAGCAGGTCTAGGGAAACTTCGCCAAGATGGTTCAGATATTTGATCATTGGGGTATCTGGATTCAGTTTCCGGTCAGACGGCGCAGATAAGCATCCGGGTCCGGTTGTTCAAGGTTCGGCCGGCGGTTGAGCAGATTCTGGATCTGCGGATCACTACTGTTTCGCACCTCATCCACACTGCCACTCATCAACACCTTCCCGCCACCCAGCATGGTGATCCGATCGGCAATAGAGAAGGTGCTCTCCAGCTCATGAGTCCACCACTACGATGGTGGTGCCGGTGGTATCGCGCAGGCGCAGTATCAGTTCATCCAGCTCCGCAGAAGTGACTGGGATCGAGCCCCTGCCGAGGGCTCATCAAAAAACATTAGGGCGGGATCCATGATCAGGGCACGCGCCAGAGCGGCGCGCTTCACCATACCGCCAGAGAGTTGTGCCGGCATCAGATTTTCCGTCCCCGGGCAGATTGACCATCTCCAGCTTCATGCGGGTCATCACCGCCATGGTGCTCTCATCCAGTCTGGCATGATGGCGTAGCGGCAAGCGGATATTCTCCCCCACTGTGAGAGAGCTGAGCAGGGCGCCGCCCTGAAACGCCACTCCAATGCGCCTGCGCACCTGCCGCAGGTTCTCCGGATGGCGGGCGTCAAACGGCTTGCCAAGCAACTTCACCGAACCGGCGCTAGCCTCCTTCAGCCCCAGCAGGGTGCGCAGCAGGGTACTCTTGCCGGAACCACTTCCCCCCATGATCACCATAATCTCACCGGCATTCACCTGCAGGTCGATGCCATCGAGCACCTTGTGATTACCGTAGTGCACCTCAAGCCCTTCAACCTCCACCACCCTGCCATCACTGTCAGCCTGCATGGTCATTGACAAACCTCCCACACAGCTGTGGTAGCCGCATCAGGCCACCCAGAAAAATCATCACTGGCCGCATCTGCACCATTCATTTGCCTTCAAGGTGCGCTTCAAACGATGGATAGATAGGAAAGACATGATCGAGTCTGGCAAGCCGCAACACATTCATCGCCGCATCACTCACCCTCACCAGGGAAAAATCGAGTTCCAGGGTACGCGACAGCTGATACCCCTCCACCAGACTTGCCACACCTGAACTGTCGATGTAGGTCACTTCAGAAAGATCGACCAGCAGGTTTCGCTTGTTCTGCAGACAGTCGAGGATCGCCTTGCGTGCGTTGGGAGAACAACTGAGGTCAACCTCACCGGTCAGGTAGAGCACCGAAAATCCCTCTCTCTCCTCAACCGCATATGCCATGCCTACCACCTTCAGGATTGAAAATACTTCACCATTTTCAGAGTGTTTCCTGTCACCACACACTCCAGGAACTCCACCTCATCCATGATCTGCCTGATGAAGTGAACCCCCAGCCCACCGGGTCGGATCTGATCCAGATCCCGTGGCCGGATGCTCTCTGTATCGACACAGGGAGCGTCATCTTGAAGTAAAAAAATCAATGCAGATTGAGAGCGCAGAACAGATAGCCGGATCTCTTCCTTTGGGGCGTTGTGGTAGGCGTGCTGGATGACGTTCATGCATGCTTCATGGACTGCCAGGACGACGTTATCCCGCTCCTGCTCTGGCAGTCCCGCAAGCTCCGCCACATCACGAATCACACTGCGCACCAGTTTCAAACAGCATGGCTCAGCCGCGATCCGCAGATCGATCAATTGTTCAGCGTTTTTCTTCACTTTCTTGACGTTCAACCAGCAGGAGAGTGATGTCATCATCAGAGCTGGCCTGACCGCGACGTACCTCGGCAACGATACGCTGCAGACGCTCCTGCGGCGATTTGTGGGCATATCTGCTTGAATAGGGTAATCAGGGCCCTGCTGTTCCAGGCGCTGCTGCCCTGAGATCCGCGCCTCGATCAGGCCATCGGTATAGAGGTAGAGGCTGTCATTTCCCAGCTGAAACTCGATGCTGGGAAAATCAATCACGGCAACCACTCCCAGGGGCGGAGCAGTCGCCGGATATTCGGCCTGCTGCTGTGTGCTGCTCATCTGAATGACCGGAGGATGGCCGGCATTGGCGAGCCGTACCCTACCGGATTGCGGGTTGTAGAGGCCCGCAACCATGGTGACAAACATACCCTGGATGGATCGCTCAGCAATCTCATGGTTGAGCATCGCCAGCAGTTTGGAGGGGTCGTGGATGCTCTTACCAAGACAATGAAACAGACTGCTCGCCTTGGCCATCAGTAGTGCCGCATTCATCCCTTTGCCAGCAACATCGGCGATGCAGAATGCGATCTGGCCATTGTGCAGCTGGAAGAAATCGTAGAAGTCCCCCGACACTGCCTTGGCGGAAACATTCACCCCCGCCAGCCCCAGCGGATTGTCTGATTCGCTTGGCAGCAGACTGCGCTGCACCTCCCGGGCCAGCTCCAACTCCCGATTGAGCTCTGCAGTGACTCGATCCCGCTCCTCGATGATCTGCTGCAGGTGCCAGTTCATCTCCTGCACACTCAGGTTCTCCTCCACCAGGC
>AASF01002141.1 GCA_000168735.1 Candidatus Endoriftia persephone str. Hot96_1+Hot96_2
AGCTTTTCCGCGTCGTCCAGGTCCACCAGAGTATCGATTTCGTACCACCGGTCTGCGTTGAAGAAGGACCGCTTCGAACGCGAGCGAATCGTCGGCGACCATGTCCGCGAATACGGTCTCGTAATACACGCCAAGCCTGCCATCCGAAACGTAGCCACTCAACCTTTCTTCCATCGTCTGCCAAGTCTTCATCGACAGACTGTAGATGTTCACCGTCTTATACCGGGGCATATCGCATTCGCCGCAGTCGGGGCGAAAAGCCGTAACCCGACTCTCGGAGCCAAGTACCACCGTAGTGCCATTCATCCAGGGACGAAGGTGGGAAATTGCGATTCTGTCCGGATAGAGCATGCCGTCCAGCATCTCAGCCTCAAAAACCAGATCACTTTCTAACAGCAGGAACGGTTCCTGAACCTGCTGCCGGGCCAGCCACAGGGAATAGAGGTTGTTGGTGGTTCGGTACTCGGCATTGAACACGTAATCGACCCGTATGCCGCCCGCATTGTGACGCAGAAATTCACGGATTTGGTCGCTCTGGTGTCCAACTACCACCACCAGCCGCTCAATCCCCTTTGCCCGCAGGTTGTGAATCAAACGATCGAGGATCGGGCGTCCGCCGACCTCGGTGAGGCACTTTGGCGCATTTTGGGTCAATGGCCGCAGGCGGCTTCCCGTCCCTGCGGCAAGCAAAAGTGCGGTGGTTGAGCGGTTAAAATCAGTCATAATCGGCCCTCGCTGAGTGAGTGGTTCACTGCAATCTCTGGTTCAAAAACGGGCACAGTTTCCGGCGCCAAACACCTGTAATCTTGATCCTGATCACATCATTTTTTGTCTCCTTCACGCTCTCTCGATAAAGGTATTCTTTATTCGGGGAAAATACCCCCGTTACTTCTGATATCATTCGGAACGAGGCTGGCAACCCTCTCCCTGTTGGCTTTGGCATCCCGTGGGCTAACGCACCAGCGAAGGTCCGCCCCGGCGGCCTCCCTGATCCACTACTCGAATTCTTCTCAGGATCCTTGCAGCCATTTACACATGTTCGATATTCCGTTTAGCATCCGTTGAAGGGTCAATTCCGTTGCATATGGATACGCCACAATC
Organism: Candidatus Endoriftia persephone str. Hot96_1+Hot96_2; assembly: GCA_000168735.1. Lineage (GTDB taxonomy): Bacteria > Pseudomonadota > Gammaproteobacteria > Chromatiales > Chromatiaceae > Endoriftia > Endoriftia persephonae. The sequence continues at coordinate 1,102 of AASF01002141.1, forward strand.
CATACGATTAGCATTCCGGTTGCGGTAGCGTTGCGTATGCTTTTTCTCTCTGCATCCTTGTGCAGAAATATCGACATTCGCCACTTCGCCGCACATCGAACAACTAGCGCATTTGGCGGTGCGCGATGATTACAGTGGAAACTACGCCACCTGATCTTGAATGCGGCAACTATCGGCAGGAAGAAACATTAAGGAGGGCAAGAACGCCGCAGAACTAGGCGAGTTTAGCGCATTTAGGCCACGATATCAAACTCAGAAGCATTCCCAGGAGCGTTGGCAATAGATTACCCGCAGGTTAGATGCGTTTATCCAAACCTTTCATAGACTGCCGGGATTGGAATAAGACATCATGGAGCGGAATGCATAAACAGCGTTGACGCAGGGCACACGATAATGCGCTGACTTAACCAAGCCAGCTGCGAGCGGCCAGACTAACCGAAGCCTCGTTCCACAACCGCTGTACCAATCTCAAGGCGACTGATAGCCACCAAGGATCAGCCCAGCTTGGTGGCGGCGAGCTGTCGCACCACCAGCTGGGTGCCGAGCAGTGACAACACCACATAGGCGGCAAAGTAGACTAGCCCAACCTGGCACCTCGGCCTCGGTCAGGTCCTGGCCGCTGTTGGCAAAGTAGGCCACCAGGATCGCCACCACGAAGACATCCGCCATCGACCATTTACCGATCTGGTGGCTGAAGTGCAGGCCGCGACGGATCAGGTGGTGCTCTGAATTCCACTAGGGTAATGGTCACCAGCAAGGCTCTTGAAAGAAACGGCAATACCACGCTGAACAGAAACAGCAGCAACGCCAACCACAGATTGCCGTTCTGCCACAGCGCGCCGATGGTGGAAAGGATGCCCTTCGACTTGAACTGGAACACCGTCTCTCCCAGACAGTGGCAATTCCTTACTCGCCTCCACCGAGAGAATCGGTGTGGTCAGTCCGACCAGCAGCGAGAGCAACGCCACTATCAGCATCGTGTAACCCAGGTCGATCCAACGCCGATTCAGCAGCCAGCTGAGCAGAAACAGCCCTGCCGCGGTGAGAACAAAGGCTGCCAGTAGCCATTCTACCGACTCCTTGTAGGCCTGCTGCAGTTGCTTGTGCTGATACAACCCCTGCGTCTGATGCGACTCCGCTTCGCTGCTGTCGTAGAGTCCCAAGGTCAGCGTCTCCAGCCAATCCCGTCCCACCGACTCCAGCCGGTTGCCGGCCCTCCAGTTGCTGCACGATATAGAGCGTCTCCCGTTCGTAGGCATGGGCCTGCTGCCAGGTCAGCCAACTGCACAGCAGCAGAAACAGCGCCAGCGCAACGATCGCCGCCCAAAGATAGGCCCGGCTCACTATCGGCTCAACAACAACTGCCCCCGCCGGAGCCACCATCACCCGCCTCTCCTTCACCGAAGGGGGTGCTGCTACCGCAGTCGGTCAAAGATGCCGAAGTGGGTTTGCCAACTCCCATAGAAGTCGAAATAATCGCGGAAGCGAGTCTCGTTGAGCATCCGGTAGGTGTTGCCGCAGACCAGGAACATCTTGCCCTTCTGGATCAGATGGTGGCCGTCGAGTAGAAACGACTCCTCGCTGCCCTCGATGCCACCCTTGTAGACCACCGCCTGGCCGTAGTCCTCGCAGGCCGGCTCCAGCCCCTCCAGCTTGAACAGCCGGTAGGTGGCCGACCAGAAGCCGATGTGGCCGATCTTCTGCTCGATATCGGCGTTGTCGATGGTGATCGGCCTGTCTTCCACCAGCCGCGGGTCGGCAAAGCCCACCTTTTTCGCCAGGTTCTGAAAGTCGTTCCAGTAGAGCGCGCCGCTCAGGCACTCACCGTAGAGCACTGGGTCTTCGAGCAGCGCCTGGGGCACGCGGCGGTCGGCGTAGACATCGGAGAAGTAGAGTTCGCCGCCAGGCTTGAGCAGCCGGTAGGCCTCGCGCAGCACCGCCTCCTTGTCGGGGGAGAGGTTGATCACACAGTTGGAGACGATGATATCGAAGCTTTCATCCTCCAGACCCAGCATATCAAGCTGTTCAATGTGACCGAGACGGAATTCCACAGTTGCTGCGGGCATAGCCAAAACGCTCCCGGTGCCAGTCGAGATGGCGATTCGCCACCGCCAACTGCTCCTCAGTCATGTCGACCCCCAGCACATAGCCGCTCTCACCGACCATCTGCGCCAGCGCGTAACAGTCGCGTCCGGAGCCGCTGCCCAGGTCGAGGATGCGCATCCCCTGCAGCAGGTCGGGCGCCACCAGGCCGCAACCGTAGTAGCGCGCCATCACCTCGTCATGCACATTCGCCAGCGCCTTGCGCAGCCGCTGTGGCATCTGCGCATCGGTGCAGCAGGCATTGGTCTTGAGATCGTGACTGCCCTGCAGCTCCTGGCCGTAATAGGCCTTCACCGAATCTTTCATGAATCTTCATACTCCCGGGCCTGAACTCGCCGTGTCGCCCACTTGAAAAGGATTAGGGCGGCCCACATTATTACGAATCCAAGCCTCAGTCGAAATGGAGCAAACACAGAATTATGAGTGGAATCCGCACAACCTTGCTGCTGGCGGCGCTGACCGGGCTGCTACTGGTGCCCGGACAGGCAATGGGCGGCCAGACCGGGCTGGTGATCGCCCTGATCCTGGCCGCAGTGATGAACTTCGCCTCCTACTGGTACTCCGACCAGCTGGTGCTGAAGATCTATCGCGCCCAGCCTGCCAGCCCCGCCGAAGCGCCGGTGCTCTATGATCTGGTGCGTGAGCTCTCCAGCCGCGCTGGGATGCCAATGCCCAAGGTCTACCTACTGCCAGAGCAGGCCCCCGACGCCTTCGCCACCGGACGCGATCCGCAGCACGCGGCGGTGGCACGCCACCCACGGGGTCTGCTGGGCGCATGATGAGCCGCGAGGAGCTGGCTGGGGTGATGGCCCACGGGAGCTGGGCCCATGTCAAACACCGCGACACCCTGACCATGGCGATTGCCGCCACCATCGGCGGGGCGATCGCGATGCTGGCCAACATGGCACAGTTCGCAATGCTGTTTGGCATGCGCAGTAGCGACGGGGAGAACAGCAACCCGTTTGCGGCGATCCTGATGATGATCCTGGCGCCGATCGCCGCCTCGCTGATCCAGATGGCGATCTCCCGCTCCCGTGAGTATGTGGCGGATGCCGAGGGCGCAGCGATCTGCGGCAACCCATTGTGGCTGGCTAGCGCCCTGCGCAAGCTGGGGCAGGCGAGCCAACGGATCCCGATGCCGGAGGCGGAAAGCCACCCCGCCTCGGCCCATCTGTTCATCGTCAACCCCCTCAGCGGGCGCAACCTAGCGCAGCTGTTCGCCACCACATCCTGCCCCTGGAGGAGCGTATCCTGCCGCCTGGAGAATGCCGCCTACGGTCGGGGCGTGAGGCCACCCCGTCCAGCCAGCATGAGATCAAGGCGGGGTGAGGTGTAACAATAGTCCTTTGGAAGCAAGAATCACAAAGGGAAACCCCATATCTGAGCATATTCACTACGGCTGCGCCTGTCACTCGACTCTCATCGACATGCTGGATAACGCGGGGCTGGAGTAGACCCGGCGTGAATGTGTGAATTCCTGACGGGCAGCGCAGCCGATGAGCGCATTTCTCGGCATGGGTGCGGCGCGACATCGACCCCAGCCCGCTCGGCTTTCGACCGCAACTTAAAAAATCACCCTGCATCACGATGCGCCGATCGCCGGCATCGAAATGCGCAAATGTTGCCTGGAGCGCCCGTCAACCGGGTCACTACCAGCGCTAAGGAGCTGGGGCCGGAAGAGCGCTTTACACCGTTTGAAGCGATGCGTGCGATTACCGCAGATGCCGCCTGGCAGAATTTCAGGAAGCTCGCAAGGGCACCCTGGAAGCAGGCAAGCTGGCAGACATAACGGCACTCTCCGCCAACCCGATGGCCGTTGAGCCAGTAAAAATCAGAGAGATTCAGGTTCTGGAGTCGATCAAAGAGGGAAGCAACATCTACCGAAGGGCATAGCAGCTGCCGCCGGCTGCACGGCTTATTTTTTGCCATGCAGCCAACTGTGACAACTAAAAGAGGCTACTCACAGGGTTTGAAGAAACGCCCCTCCTCCATCGCCTCACGGCACTCGGCACCACTCTGGGTCAACCCGCTCGGCACCCTGTACCAGGCTCTTCCCGCTCCATGCCGAGCAGCTGCCGCGCCGCATCGCAAGCCTGGGTGCGTGCGCACTGGCCGCGGCTGCCGCAGACACTGCTTCTGCAGCGCCTGACAGGGGCTTCTTCCGGTTGGTACTTGCGCACGCTTGGGTGCAGACCTGGAAATAGTTCTCGTTGTTAAGCGGCATCCAGACAGAGGCGACGGCTGTCGAGTTCCACACCACTGCCAAATCGGGTTTGAGCCCGCGGTTGCGTAATTCTTCCTTCTGCCACGGCGACAGCAGCTGCCTTGCCAGGATCACAGGCGGGATGCTGCTGGCACTCATTGTGGATCCCGCATACCTTACGCACCAGTTGCATGCAGGCCACCTGTTCCATCTCCCGCTGCTGTCGCTCATGGGACTCCAACAACTCCGCATCCATCACCACCACCCCGTCACGCACGATGATCACCGCACCGTTGTCGAGCTGGTGCACCCCGTCCCAGAGCGGCTGACTCTCGCCTTGGCGGCGCTGCGACTCGCCTTGTTGGTTTGCGGGTCGATGGAGATTCGGCTGCCATCCTGCATCAGGCCCTCCCAGGGGTAGGGGCTCAGCCAGCAACGACAGCGGAAGGATCAATAGAGAAACAATCAGCGATATCCGGTAGAAAACAGCTTTCATCTTGCAGGCCCCGCCTCAACTGCACGCATATGACTGAGTCAGATTAACATAATCCACCTGTAGGTCATTGTTCAGGATCAGTTTTATCTACAGTCAGCAGACAGTGTGGACGGGCCTGTCCCGATAGACTTGTCAGGCCGTCCGGTTTAGACTGTCCCATAAGGAGCCTGCCTATGTGGATCACAACCGACCAACTCCTGCTGCTACTGCTGTTGCTAACGACCAACGGTGCCCCGCTGCTGGCGCGGGGAGCCTGTTGCACTCGGGCTTCAACCACCCGATCGATAGAGGCCACAGGCTCGCCAGCGGCCAACCCCTGCTCGGTCCCTCCAAGACCTGGCGTGGCGTCATCGCAGCACTGCTGCTGACACCACTGGTATCACTGCTGCTCGGTCTGGGCTGGCTGCTCGGGTTGGTCATTGCCCTGTTTGCGATGCTCGGTGACATCAGCTCCAGTTTCATCAAGCGGCGTCTGGGGATGCCCTCGAGCAGC
>AASF01002140.1 GCA_000168735.1 Candidatus Endoriftia persephone str. Hot96_1+Hot96_2
AATGAATTAGCGGCGCGTATCGCCCTTGATCAAAACCGCTTTCGCCCCCCATGCCCCCTACTCTGTCTCCGATGCGCCACTGGAGCGCATCCAAGTATTGTCCGACGAGTTGGATATCCCGGTGCACATTCATCTGCACGAGACCAACGACGAGATCGTGCAAGGATTGCAGCAGCATAACGACCGGCCGATGGCACGGCTGCAGCGACTGGGTCTGCTCTCCCCTACCCTGCAGGCGGTGCACATGACCCACCTGGAAGAGGGGGAGATCAGCCGCTTCGCCGAGAGTGGCGGCCATGTGATCCACTGCCCGGAGTCGAATCTGAAGCTCGCCAGCGGCTTCTGCCCGGTGGCGAAGCTGCTGGAGGCCGGCGTCAACCTGGCGCTGGGCACCGATGGCGCTGCCAGCAACAACGACCTCGACATGTTCAGCGAGATGCGCAGCGCCGCCCCTGCTGGCCAAAGGGGTAGCCGGAGATGCCGCCACCTTACCCGCCGCCCAGGCACTCTCGATGGCCACCATCAACGGCGCCCGGGCACTGGGGCTGGAGCAGGAAATCGGCTCCCTAGAGGTCGGCAAATCGGCCGACCTGGCAGCCGTGGATCTGAATCGCCTCAACACCCAGCCGGTCTACCATCCAATCTCACAAATCGTCTACGCTGCCGGGCGTGAGCAGGTCAGCCAGGTCTGGGTCGCCGGGCGCCAGCTGGTGCGCAACGGTTGCACTCACCACCCTCGACAGTGGTGAGCTGATCAGCCGGGCCGCCAGCTGGCGGGAGAGGATTGCCGAGGGCTGAGGAGCCTCTGAACAAGTCATGAACTCGTATCTTGCGCCCAGAATGCCCAACTTTTTCCTCGCCTACATGGATGTAGGTGAGAAACGTAAGCTTTACGTGCGATTTGCGTCTTGAATCTGAATATTCTGAATCACAATCGACTGCGTCCAGACTTATTCAGAGGCTCCATGACGCGCTATAATCGTTCGTTCCATCCGCTACCCCGGTCGCAGCAACAATGAGCCAGGAATCCATCAACGTCGATCACGCCGAAATCAGCAAGTTCGAGGGCGCTCAGCCTCTCGCTGGTGGGACCCCCACAGCGAGTTCAAACCGCTGCATGAGATCAATCCACTGCGCCTCGGCTATATCGACCAGATCGCCCATTTGGCCGGCAAGGAGGTGCTGGATGTGGGCTGCGGCGGCGGCATTCTCGCCGAGAGCATGGCGGAGCGCGGCGCCCAAGTAACCGGCATAGATATGCGGTGAGGCGCCACTGCAGGTCGCACGACTGCATCTGTTCGAATCAGGACTGGAGGTCAACTACGAACGCATCCCGGTGGAACGGCTGGCCGAGGAGCGCCCGGCGGCTTTCGATGTGGTGACCTGCATGGAGATGCTGGAGCATGTGCCCGATCCCGCCTCGGTGATCAACGCCTGCGCGCGGCTGGTCAAACCGCGGCGGCCACGTCTTCTTCTCCACCCTCAATCGCAATCCGAAATCCTATCTGTTTGCCATCGTCGGCGCGGAATATCTGCTGCGGCTGCTGCCCAAGGGCACCCACGACTTCGCCAAGTTCATCAAGCCGGCGGAGCTGGACCGCTGGATCCGCGCCGCCGGACTGGAGACCTGCGACATCACCGGCCTGAGCTACAACCCGCTGAACCAGCGCTACTCACTGGGCAGTGATGTGGATGTCAACTACATGGTCCACACGGTCCGGGCTGACGCATGACAATCCGCTGTGTCCTGTTCGACCTGGACGGGACCTTCGCCGACACTGCCCCCGATCTGCACCAGGCCCTCAATCGGGTACGCGCCGGCGAGGGCCTACCGCCGATGCCGTTCGCGCAGGTGCGCCCGGCGGTCTCCCACGGCAGCCAGGCGATGATCAGGGTCGGCTTTGGGCTGGAACCTGGCAATGCCCGCTACGAAGCGCTGCGGCGGGCCTTTCTCGACGACTACCTGGCCAATATCGCAGTGCACACCCGCCTGTTCGACGGCATAGAGCCCTTGGCTGGATGCACTGGCAGGAACGCCACATCCCCTGGGGGCATAGTCACCAATAAACCGGCCTGGCTGACCGAACCGCTGATGCGCCAGCTCGCCAGGGGGGAACAAGGCCGCCTGCATTATCAGCGGGCGATACTGCGGCATACCCTAAACCCCACCCAGCGCCGATCTACCACGCCTGCCAACAGGTAGGCGTGGAGCCCGTTTGAGTCGCTCTATGTGGGCGATGCCGAGTCGCGACATCGAAGGCGGGCCGCAACGCCGGCACCCTCACCCTCGCCGCACTGTTCGGCTATCTCACCGAGGATGACCGGCCAGAGAGCTGGCACGCCGACGGCCTAATCCGCCATCCGCAGGAGATCCTGGATTGGATCGAATAGTCGCAGAGCACCTGCGGCGGCTCGTCCCACCCGGTTCTGCCAACTACTACGCGATTCGCTTTTCACCACGTAACGGACGCGAGCAGATCGGACTGCTGTTCGCCTGGCGTGAGGAGCTGCTGCGCATCGCACGGGAGTGCAGTGATGCTGGAGTGGCGCAGGCGCGCCTCGAGTGGTGGCGAAGCGAGACCGCTAACGCCTGCCGGGGCCATGCCCGACACCCCCTGGCACAGGCCCTGATTCCGCTTGTATCTGATGAGAAGCTTCCACTCGCACTGTTCGATCAGATGGCCGACAGCGATGAAGCGGCAACTAGCGGGGCACCCCGCCTTCAGACTGGGGCTGAGCTGCAACAGCATGCCCGGCAGCTGGATGGCAGCTTCTGCGAACTGCTGGCGAGAAGCCTGCAGATTCCTGAAGATAAGATCGAGGCCGCCCGCCAGATCGGAGCCTACTCCTGGCTGGTGGGGACCATACACAACCCTGGGCTGGGAGTTGCGCCAAGGCAGATACCTGCTAGCTCACGAGCCCCTGCAACAATACAAGTTGACACCTGATAAGTTGCTGCTGCAGACATATGCCCAAGAAACAGCTGCCTTTATTGACGAGGCGCTGGAAACAGCCGAGCAGTGGCGCCAGAGCACCACACAACATCTCGAAAGACACCCGCTGCCGGGCGCTACGGCCGAGCCGTTAATCTCTATGCTTTGGCCCATCGACACCAACGGCTGTTAGCACAGGAGAGGGCCAAGATCCTGCAGCGGCGGGCCGGAACTCTCCCCGCTTGAGATACTTTGGCATACCGTGATCGCTGGGTGGTTGAGATTCTGAGTGGCTTTGTGTGGAAGCTTGCTCCGTAATATTGAGGGGCTCATCAAGAGAAAATGGTCTGGCCGTGCGGTCAGGCCATTTCTTGATCAACAAACACTGTAGTCGGAACTCCATGAAAGTCATCTCTGTTGACAGCAAAATCATTCGATCACCCTGACGACTCCAATCCATGCGGCATCCCAAACTGCAGCAATCAGATCAGCCCCATTATTAACGACTAGGGGAGCCTCTGCTTAAGTCTGAACGAAAGCGAGCGACGATTTCCCGCCTCCCCAATGGATTGGGTATACTCGCCCTTTTTTCAGATCAGGCAGGCAGAAAACCATGCAACTCTCCACATTGACCGCAGTCTCTCCGGTGGACGGGCGTAACGGCAGCAAGACCGATGAGCTGCGCCCTATCTTCAGCGAATATGGCCTTATCCGTCACCGGGTGCTGGTGGAGGTGCGCTGGCTACAGGCACTGGCGGCGGCCGATGAGGTCAGCGAGGTGCCACCGCTCAGCGAGCATGCCAACAAGATCCTCAACAATATCGTGCTGAATTTCAGTGAAGAGGATGCCCAACGGGGTCAAAAATATCGAGCGCACCACCAACCACGATGTGAAGGCGGTGGAGTACTTCCTAAAGGAGAAGATCGCCGGCAACGACGAGCTGGAGGCGATCAGCGAGTTTATCCACTTCGCCTGCACCTCGGAGGACATCAACAACCTCTCCCACGCGCTGATGCTGCGCGAGGGACGCGGCCAGGTGCTGCTGCC
>AASF01002139.1 GCA_000168735.1 Candidatus Endoriftia persephone str. Hot96_1+Hot96_2
ATAGGGGAATGAATTAGCGGCGGAATCGCCTTGATCAAGTCATGGACCTACATCTTGCTGCCAAAATACGCTGCTTTTTCGTTGCAAACCTTCGCAATAACTGGCTATTACGTGCAATTTGCGCCTCAAATCAGCGCATTTTCATCAGCAATCTGTACGGCCCAGACTTATTCAGAGGCTCCTCAATAAATGTAGCCAGAGCCGACGACTCTTTGTCGTCATCGCTCCACTAGTCATTGGCATTTTGGTGGCTGAATTTTTCAGTCGTTTTTTCGGTGTGCCACCAAGAGTCAGAAACCGCCAAAAACAAAACAGCGGTTACAAAAGCAATCATGGTCGTTTATTTAGGGAGCCTCTGATCAAGTCATATTTATCGTTCCTCCTCCTTCCACGGTATTTATCTCGTTGTGATCCGTCAGTCAGAATCGAGCCGGCAACATATGCGTGACACATAGATCAAGCCCCTTTTGCCCCTTTCATCCGTGAAACGCCTTGCGCAGTTCGGCGGCAAATTCGAGCAGATCACGCTCCGCCTGCCTTGGTTCTACGTCCCACTTCTCGGCCAACTGTTCGATGATCTCGGAAACACTCATCTCCCGCATCATCAGATGCAACAGGGCATGTCCCGACTCATTGACGGTAAAACTGCGACCGCTGACAGGATCGAAGACAAAGCCGCTCTCGTTGATCGCCAGCCGCTGCAGCAGCGCCGGATTCGGCAATATTTCCGATGGTTTCACTCCATTCATCTGCCCCGGGCAGGAAATTCAGTAAACGCTCCCGACGCTCTTCTCGGTCCGGCATGCGTGGATCCCAGCTGCGCCTGAGGCGAAACCCAGAGGTGGTCGGCAAACAGCAGGCTACCGCCCCCACCCGGTGCCGTAAGACACTGGAGCTGACGGCTCAGCTGCTCGTTCCACCCGGAGACGCAGTGCCATCGAGCCGGGCCAGGATCGCCGGTGATCCCCTTCAGCTCATCGAACAGCAGCCCCAACAGCTCCGGTACCTCCAATAGTGACCGCAGCATCCTGAGAAAACCGGCCCGGTTTGCCGGCGCGCCGCTGATCAGAGTCAACAGACGCCCGCCCCGGCTCTCGATCCACTGCTCCAGGATTCCGTCCATGCCATTGAAGAGGCGAAACATCACCCCCTCTGCCACCCCCGCCATTTCACTCAGGCGGCGGCTGGTCAGCTGTGAAAGGCTGGCCTGCGCGGCGAGCCTGTCCAGACCCGACAGCACATGCTTCTATTCGTTGCTTTGAAACTGAGGTTTTTTTCATTGTTATTCGCGGAAGAAAGTAGAAGTGAAAGCAGTCACTTTCGCCAGAATTTAATTACCTTTTCTTGGGGTAAATGTGACTATTCTCACAATAGATTTACCCCAGGAATCCTAAGGGGCCTCTGGTTAAGTCTGGACGAAGTGGATTGTGATTCAGAATATTCAGATTCAAGGTGCAAATCGCACGTATTAGCTGGCTATTGCGAACGACTGCATGGATGCAGGAGGTAGAGCAACGCATGGAGCCGTTGCCGAGATTTGCCACGCAGAAGCTGGATAGTCTGGGCACAAGATACGCGTTCATGACGTGATCAGAAGCTCCCTTGCTTATGTATCTGGCGTTTAGGTGACGGTCGGTTACTCATTTTGCTGTCTGATCTGACAGCAAACGGTCTACCGCACGCCTGCAAGCGGGAAAGTGACAAGGCACCGGCGGTGGCAAAGAGATCACCGCTGACATGATTGAGAAAGATCGTTCCGGGCGTTCCTGAGATCCCGGGCTTTAACCCCATCCTCATAATCCTCCCTGACCCGGTCAGCCATCCTGCCACTATCGAGGCAGTCCCGAAATCTCTTACCATCCAGCCCGATCTCTTCGGCCAATGGCACCAAACGATCGATTGGGAATCCCCTACCATTGGAGGTCGTACGTTGGTAGATCAGATCGGAATAGCGCCAAAACGCATCATTTCCTCCCAGTTCAGAGGCACACTCTGTTGCCTCAGCTTCCTTCTGTGCACCGGGATTGTGGAATTCCAGAGGAAAATGCCGATAGACCCAGTTGACCTTGCCTGCGTTCTGTTCGATAAGCTTTTTCACGGTCGGGTGAAACCGCTTACAGAATGGACATTCGAAATCCGAGTATTCAACCAGACTGATCGGCGCATTGGGATCGCCATAAATATGATCCCTCTCCGCCGAAACAGGACGAAGATTTCGCGCATGTTGCGCCCGTGCATGATTCTTTTCAGAAGCCGACGCAGCACGTTGTTTCTGAATATAGGATTCGATTCCACGCTCTATAGCCGCGATCCATGAAGCCCTCTTCATCAATCAACCGTCTTAGCTCTTTTCTGACCTCTTCTGCAATGATCGCTCTGTCTGTAATCGGCCCATCGGAATCCGCACGAACGACAGAGCTAATCACACCAAAACCGATCGCGCATCCGACCAGAAACATAGCCAGAAATCGTCTACCTGATCCACTATGAGTCATAGCTCTCTACCCTCATGATTTTGTTGATCTTGCCAGGCTCTGGTTGTGGAATTTCAGATCCAGAAAAGGGAAGCCCTCAATCGCCTCCCTTTTCCGGCACTGATTCCGCTTACCTGGCCATATAGTGAATGCCACCAAAGTGTTTCTGTCCGTCAGCTGTCTTGAACAGCACCATCAGCTGGTATTCGCCAGTCTGGCCCAGATCGTAGCCGGCCATATGCCAGTCCCCCATCTTCATCAGCATCTTGCTGCCCTCCTTGCCATCGGGGAAAACCACCTTGGAATTGACGGCGATGTCGTTCAGTGTCCGGCCATCCTTCTCCACCTTGATCATCAGATTGTGACTGCCGCCGTGCTGCATACCCTCTTTGGCCTGCATCACGTGGAAGCTGACGGTGTGCCCGTCGATCTGTGTCTTCTCCAGGAACATCTTCGACTGGGCCGCCATGGTGTCATGGCTGCCCTGATCCATGGGGGTTTGATTGTGGTCCATGCCCAGCATAGCTGGCGGCGGCAGCACCGCTCAGGATGGCAAAGGTCAGGCTCTTCAGGACTGTTTTCATGTTGTATCTCCACTCACGTTGGTAAAAGTCGTTTCCAAATATTTCAATCAAGCTTCGCTGTTTTTTAGGAGCTCCTCCGCTTCTACGACGGTTCCACTGGAATAGAACCGTTCCTTGAACTGCAAAACCAGACCGTAGATCACCGCGTAGCACCAGCATGCAGAGCACAGTGACACTCACCATGCCCCCCACCATCGGGGCAGCGATGCGCTGCATCACCTCGGAGCCGGTGCCAGTGCCCCAGAGGATCGGCAACAAGCCGGCAATGATGGCGGTGGCGGTCATGGCGATAGGACGCACCCGCTCCGCCGTGCCCTGGAGCACCGCCTCCATCAGTTCGCCCTTGGTCAGACACGCTGCATCACCCCGGATGATTCTCTGGTGGCGTGCCTCCGCCACGGCCTGATCGATGAAGGTCAGCACCAAAATGCCGATCTCCGCCGCCACCCCGGCCAGGGCGATGAAGCCCACCACCACCGCCACCGACAGATTGAAGCCGTACCAGTAGACCAGCCAGATACCGCCGATCAGCCCGAAGGGGATGGAGAGCATCACCACCAGCCGGTGAGCCTGAGGTTGCCAAAGTTGAAGTAGAGCAGCAGGAAGATGATCAACAGAGTCGCCGGCACCACGATGCGCAGCCGCTCCTCAGCCCGCTCCATGTATTCGAACTGCCCCGACCAGACCAGGGGCATAACCCGGCGGGATCTTCACCTGTTCACTCACGGTTTGCCTGGCCTTGGCCACATAACCGCCGATATCCGAGGTGCTGATATCGACATAGATCCAGGCGTTAGGCCGGGCGTCCTCGCTTTTGATCACCGGCGGCCCCCGGCGCAGCTGGATCTTCGCCACCTGGGGGCAGGGGAATAGATTCACCGTTGGAGGTGGGGATCAGCACCCGCTTGAGCCGCTGAGGATCATCACGCAGTTCCCTCGGGTAGCGCACATTCACCGGGTAGCGCTCCAGCCCCTCCACCGTGCGGGAGACGTTCATACCACCAATGGCAGACTGGATCACATCTTGCACATCACCCACGGTGAGCCCGTATCGGGCTGCCTCCTTGCGATCGATATCAAAATCGAGGTAGTAGCCCCCCAGCGCCCGGTCACCGAAGGCGGAGACCGTATCCGGGACCGTTTTCATAACCCGTTCGATATCCTTCGACAGCGACTCCAGCACCCCGAGATCCGGCCCGCTGACCTTGATCCCGATGGGGGTCTTGATGCCGGTGGAGAGCATGTCGATACGGGTCTTGATCGGCATGGTCCAACTGTTGGCCAGCCCCGGGAACTTGATCGCCGCGTCCATCTCATTCATCAGCTCCTGGGTGGTCTTGGCGGGATCGGGCCACTCTTCTCGCGGCTTCAGCCGAATCGTGGTCTCCAGCATCGCCAGGGGCGCCGGGTCGGTGGCGCTCTCGGCTCGCCCAGCCTTACCGTAGACCGTCGCCACCTCGGGAAAGCTGGAGATAATCTTGTCGGTCTGCTGCAGCAGCTCTTTGGCCTTGGTGATGGAGATGCCTGGATAGGTAGTGGGCATGTAGAGGATATCCCCCTCATCCAGGGGCGGCATGAACTCGCTGCCCAGTTGCTGCAGCGGCTGCAAGGTGAAGCCCAGCAGCACCACCGCAACCGCCAGGGTCAGCCAGCGCACCCGGATCGCCAGCGACAATAGCGGGCGATGCATCATATGGAGCAGGCGGTTGATAGGGTTTTTCGCCTCCGAGATAATCCTGCCGCGGATAAAAAAGCCCATCAGAACCGGCACCAGCGTCACCGCCAGGATCGCCGAGGCAGCCATGGCGTAGTCTTGGTGAAGGCCAAAGGACT
>AASF01002138.1 GCA_000168735.1 Candidatus Endoriftia persephone str. Hot96_1+Hot96_2
CCCTTGATCCGCTTGCTGGCTCGCCTATCATTGAATGCAGGAGAGGACGATAGATTGGACCGATAGGATGAATGCCAGCAACAGAACTCGCGAGTTTCTCGATCGCCATCACCGGCTCCGGTGGCCAGCGGTGCTGTCACGACCGGGCGCATCCTGCTGGAAGCGGCGGCGCTGGCCGGTCTGCAGGGAGTGATGATGCGTTCGGCAGGACCGCAGATCCGTGGTGGTGAGTCGGCGGCGATGGTGCGCTTTTCCCCCTCGGCGGTTGATTGCATGGGGGATAGATTTGACCTGCTGCTGGCCCTCGACTGGAGGAATGCTGAGCGTTTTGCCGATGAGATCCCGCTTACTGAGCAGAGCCTGATTCTGGCTGATCCGGCGGTTGGTGAGGTGCCGTTGCAGCTGCGTGGCAACGGTGCGCAATTCCAGCCTGTGGCGTTTAAGCAGCTCGCCGCCAGCCTCGAAGGAGGGCGCATCAATATGGTGGCTCTGGGGGCCGCAGGGCGGGTCGTCGGCCTCTCGCTTGCCTCTCTTCAGCAGGCGCTGAATCGCATCCTCGGTCCCAAGGGGGAGCGGGTGGTGGCGGGAGCGCTGGCGGCTCTCGAATTCGGTTATGCTCAGCCGTTGCAGGCGCGTTTTTCACCGCCTTCAGAAGAGCCTCAAGAAGAGCGCTGGAACCTCAGCAGGCAACCAGGCCTGTGCGCTGGGAGCGCTGCGTGGTGGGGTGCGCTTTGTCGCAGCTTACCCGATCACCCCGGCCAGCGAGATGCTGGAGTGGCTGGCGCCACGGCTGGAACAGCTTGGCGGCTCGCTGCTGCAGGCGGAGGATGAGCTGGCCTCAGTGAACATGATCATCGGCGCCTCCTTTGGCGGGGTGGCGTCGCTTACCGCCACCTCGGGGCCGGGGCTGAGCTTGATGATGGAGGGATTGGGGCTGGCGGTGATGAGTGAGACCCCGGTGACTGTGGTCGATGTGATGCGCGGTGGGCCCTCCACCGGCATCCCCACCAAGTCGGAGCAGTCCGATCTGAATATCGCCCTCTACGGGATGCATGGCGATGCGCCCCATCTGGTGCTGGCGCCCCTGTCGATCGTGGACTGCGTCTTCACCACTCAGTGGGCGGTACAGTTGGCGGAGCATCTACAGACCGTATCCCTGGTGCTTGCCGACCAATCCCTCGGGCAGTCACGGGCGGTGGTATCGCCGCCAGCGGCAGTTGAGCTAGGGTTGAGCCGACGCGTGGAGACGCGGCCGGCGGATGATTATCTGCGCTATCAGGTTAGTGAGACGGGTATCTCACCGATGACCCTGCCGGGCACCCCGGACGGCATGTATACCGCCGATGGCCTGGAGCACAACCGCCAGGGAACCCCCTCCAGCATGGCGGTGGATCATCGCGAACAGCTCGCCAAGCGTGCGCAGAAGCTGGCGGAGTTCGACTTTGGCGAAGCCTGGGCGGAGATCCGCGGCAGCGGGCCACGCTGCATCATCACCTGGGGCTCAAGCAACGGGGCGGTGTTAGATACGGTGCGGCGGCTGGAGGAGCAGGGGGAGGTGCTGCGGGTGATCGCACTGCGCCTGCTGATGCCGCTGCAGAGTGCCGCGTTTGCATCAGGCCCTAAAGGGGGTGGAGCAGATTCTGGTGTTGGAGCAGAACCACTCCGGCCAGCTCTATCATTATCTGCGGGCCGAGGGGGCAGCTGCCGGACTCTGCCCACTCACTGGCCCAGCCTGGGCCCTTGCCGTTGCGGCCAGGACGGATCCTGCGCGCACTGGATGAGATCGGTGGATCGGGAGGCTGAGATGAGCGTGCCTGCACTCAAGGCGAAAGACTACAAATCGGCGATCAAGCCGGTCTGGTGTCCGGGCTGTGGCGACTTCGCGGTGCTGGCTGCGCTGACCCGGGCACTGGCCCATCTGCGGTTGCCGAAACATCAGGTGGCGCTGGTCTCCGGTATCGGCTGCTCCTCTCGCCTGCCCGCCTATCTCGACAGCTACGGTTTTCACGGCGTACATGGCCGCGCGCTGGCGCTCGCCTCTGGCCTCAAGGCGGCGCGCCCCGATCTGACGGTGATCGCCGCTGGCGGTGATGGCGATGGCTTCTCGATCGGCGGCAATCATTTCCTGCACGCCTGCCGGCGCAATATGGACATCACCTACATCGTGATGGACAACGAGGTCTATGGCATGACCAAGGGGCAAGCTTCGCCCACCACCCGGCCCGACTGGCTCTCTAGCAAGATGACCCCCCACGGCACCGGCATCCCTAGCTTTCAGCCAGCGGCGATCGCCCTGGCGGCAGGAGCGGGGTTTATCGCCCGTGGCTACTCTGGCGATCCGGCCGAGCTGACGCGGTTGTTCGTGGAGGCGATCCAGCATCGGGGCTTCGCCTTTGTGCAGGTGTTGAGCAGCTGTGTCACTTTCCGCCCTGAGCAGCGTGAGTGGAAGCAGCAGGTCCATCCCTTTGATGGGGTGCCGGTGGATGATCCGGTGGAGGCGGCACGGATTATCCAGGCCGATGATGGCCGCTCCACCGGGTTGATCTACAAGGGTGAGCTGCCAGTCTGGCAGTTGGAAAATCAGGTGATGAGCGCGCTGGCCCGACTCGAAGAGGAATTTCTAGTATGAGCAGTGATCAATCCCGGATCATCGAGTCGCTGGTGGAGTTCCTGGCTCATGCGCTGGAGCTGGAAGAGGCCTCGGTGGAGCACTATGAAGAGCTGGCCGACAGCATGGAGATCCATAACAATCCCGCAGGTGGCGGAGCTATTCCGGCGCATGGCGGGTTTCAGTCAGGAGCACGCAAACCAGGTCCGGGTGCGGGCAGAAGGGCTAGAGTTGCCGGAGATCTCCCCTTGGGAGTTCAAGTGGACCTGCCCAGGTAGCCCCGAATCCTCCTGCATGGAGGAGGCCCACTACCTGATGAACACTGCCCAGGCGCTGCAGATCGCCCTGTTTAACGAGATCCGTGGGCGGGATTTCTACTTGCAGGTGGCCGAGACCTCGCCGGATGCCAACGTGCGTTGGCAGGCCCAGGAGATGGTTGAGGAGGAGGCTTGGCACGTCAAGATGCTGGAGGAGTGGCTGCAGGAGGTGGAGGTGGGTGGAGGTGGAGGTGGAGACCCCGCTGGAGGATCTCGATCCGCCAAACAGCCCGGAGTAGGGTGGGGTCAATGCTCCACCTTGGCGCCGCAACGACTTCTGCTTGCCCCGTTTTGACTTCTCATCGAGACGCCGCTGCCGGGCGCCTTTGCTCGGCTTGGTTGCGATACGCTTCTTACGGTACCACCGCCAACGCTGCAGATCAGCTCGGCGTAGCCGCTCCAGTGCATCGGTCCGGTTCTTCTGCCCGGGTGCGAAAACGCTGTGCCTTGATGACGATGATCCCCTCGCTGCTGATGCGCCGGTCGCGTAGCGTCAGCAGCCGCTGTTTGTAGAAGTCAGGCAGGGACGACTGGGCGATATCGAAAACGCAGATGCACTGCACTGGAGACTTTCGTTGACGTTCTGCCACGCCGGCTCCCCTGGGCACAGGATCGCGCTCAGTTCGATCTCCTTCCAGGGGGATTGTGACCTGGTATTGATATGCGCAGCATTAGAGGAGCAGTTCCCAGCGCTGATCAGTGATCACCAGCGTGCCGATCAGGCCATTCACAAACTCAATCCGCAGCAGCTGCATCGGATAGGTGGACTGGATCCACATATTCCAAAAGCGTGGATAGACCCGCAGTGCGCCGAAAAGCAGGCCTAGTATCAAGGCCGCCTGGAGGCCATCAACTGGAATTAGTTCTCTCAGCCAGAGATCGGCCAGAGTGTCGATAAAAGGATTGCCGTAGAGCGCCCCCATGACCGCAAAATGGATCAGCCCGGGCCGGGAATGGACCAGATCAACGCCTCAAAAAGCATGATCGTTTCTCCTGACATTTTGCGCACCATTCCAAGAACTAAGAGATGGTAGCTGCAGGCGCTATTGAGTTCCAATGCCTGCAACTGCTGGTTCTGGCGGGTGGCAATGAGACTGTGAACGCATCAACCGCGCACCAAAATCTCCTCAGCATGCTCCAGCTTTTTCGGCGGTCCCTGGATGATCAGGGTGTCGTTGGCCTTGCAGGATGATCTCAGGGTCTGGCGTTTCGCCGTGAATACCGTGGACGGCGCAGGCCGATCACCTCGATATCATGGGACGCCAGCCCCAGTTTCGCCGATGCGTCTGCCCACCGCCCGGCACTGCTCGGTCAGCACCAGGCTGTGGCGGTGGAAGTGGTCCTCCTCCTCGACCTGGTCTTCGAAGGATTCGCCGTGGAAGTAGCCGCGCAGTCGGCTGTAGTGGTCGGCGCGGGCCTTTTCGATCAGCTCGTCGATTTCGCCCTTATCCACGTCGAGATGGCGCAGGGTGTGGGCAGCGAGCATCATGCTGGCCTCGATCGACTCGGGCACCACGTCGTTGGCACCCGCCTGCTCCAGATCTTCCAGGTGGTGGTCGTCGTGGGTGCGGGCGACGATCATGATCTCGGCTGAGACCTTGCGGGCGGTATGGATGATCTGTTCACTGAGGTGGTGGTCGTGGAAGTGTCACCACCAGCGCCCGCGCCCGCTCGATACCGGCGCTGTGCAGGATCTCGGCGTTACGGCTGTCGCCGTAGAAGACCTGTTCACCTGCCTCCCAGGCCTCGCGGATCAGTACCGGGTCGAGGTCCAGCGCGACATAGTCGAAGCCCTCCTCTTTGAGGAAGCTGGCCAGATTCTGGCCGATGCGGCCGAAGCCGCAGACGATCACATGGCCGGAGAGCTCGTCGCTCGCCTGGGAGAGGTTCTGTGCCTGCGCCATCCGCCGCCCCAGGTAGTTGGCGCAGACCTGTTTGGCGAAGGTGCCGTTGTGGCGGATGATCAGCGGTGCCAGGATCATGCTGAGGACGATGGCGGCCAGCACGGGCTGGGTGACCTCGCTGCTGAACAGCCCCTGGGCGATGCCAAGGGTGATGAGGGCGAAGCCAAATTCACCACCCTGGTGCGAGCACCAGGCCGCTGCGCAGGGCGACGCCGAACTCGTGGCCGCCAAAGTGCGTGATGGCGATCACGATGGCTGCCTTGCCGAGGATCAAACCAAGGGTGATC
>AASF01002137.1 GCA_000168735.1 Candidatus Endoriftia persephone str. Hot96_1+Hot96_2
CGGAGAGATCGCCATCGACATTATCAATGGCGGATGCGCCGGGGTCGCTGAAGGTATCACCCGCCCGGACTGAGAGCGGGTTGTCGCCGCTCAGTGTGATTACCGGTGCGGCTGCGGTATTGACCGTCACGCTGCGGGTGGCGCTGGCGTTGTTGCCGGCCGCATCGGAGACGCTGTAGGTCAGGCTGTAGACACCGACAACCGCCCGGTTGACCGAGCCGCTGACAGTGATGTTGGCGCTGATATTGCCGTCCACATTATCTGTGGCGATGGCGCCAGGATCGCTGAACGGGGTGGTGCCGGCCTCCAGCACCAGGGGACTGCCGCCATTCAGGGCGATCACGGGGGCGGTAGTATCGACAACGTTGACCGTGCGGGTGACTGTTGTTGCTGCATTGCCGGCGGCGTCGGAAACGTTATAGCTCAGGCTGTAGCTGCCGACCAGGCTGCTGTTGACGCTGCCGCTGACCGAAATGTTGGCGCTGATGTCGCCATCCCGGTCATCATTCGCAGTGGCGCCGGGATCACTGTAGCTGGTGCCGACCGAAACTGTCTGTGGACTGGCGCCGTTCAGGGTGATCACCGGCGGGATTGCTATCGAGACCGACCACCAGGACGACGTTGACCCGGTGCGGGGGTGACTGGCCGTGGCGGCATTGCCGGCGGCGTCAGCGACATTGTAGGTGAGGGTGTAAGGTTCCTACCGCACTGGTGTTGACGGTGCCGGAAACCACGATACTGGAAGAGATGTCGCCATCCAGTGAGTCAGTGGCGCTGGCCCCGGGGTCGCTGTAGCTGCTACCTAGATTGATCGTCTGGGTAGCGTCGCCGGTGAGGCTGATGACCGGTGCGGTAGTATCGGCCACCACCACGGTGCGGGTCACTGCAGCGGCGTTGTTGCCGGCAGCGTCAGCGACGTTATAGGTGAGGATGTAACTACCCGGGGGTGGTGGTATCGACACTGCCGCTGAGCACGATGTTGGCGCTGATGTCGCCATCTTTGGCGTCATTGGCAGTGGCGCCCGAGTCAATGTAGTTGTTGCCTGCCTCCACCGTGAGCGGCGTGGCGCCGAGCCAAGGTAATAGCAGGTGGATCGTTATCTGGGGCCGTTGCTGCGGTGTTGGTGGCAAGATCGTCGGTCAAGCTGAGGTCGCAGCCTGACAGCAGAGTGCTGAGCAGCAGAGCCAAAGGATAGAGTGGCTTGGTGCGCTTTGTCATAAACATTGATACATCCCCCCATTTTTGTTGGCTTTTCTTGCCTCTACTAACAGGGGGGCTGAAGGATGTCGCTTATCCGTCTGATCTTAAAGACGGATTCCTTGCTCACAGAGTCCAGCTGAAACTGGATGCCTGCTCCCCTGTTGCCCGGGCAACAGCAAGAAACTAATGGCTCCATTCTCTTGCTTCCTATGGGGTGATCAATATCGTGGAACGAGGACTGCTGGGGGGAGTGTGACTTCTGTCACGCAACATTTGGCACTGGGTGTGTGTTTTGTGAGGAACCTCAATCCTTAAACATAAATAGATGATTTGAAAGGGGAATTAAGTTAAGACTTTACTTCGTCTGTGCACAAATGACGCACTCTTATCAGCGCTGTATTCCACATTGAGTTGCTGCTATAGGGGAGGCTTTCAAGTATAATCCCCATAAAAACAAGCAAGATAGCAGTGGTATCTCATCTGTCTTTGAGCTTATCCGCTAGCAGTTTTTTGCATCAATAGGATGCACGTAAATGGCCACTAACTTTTTTCGTCTGATCTCTCGGATGTAGACTTCTTCCCTGAATGCCCAATCTGTGAACCAGGTTCCTTAAAGCTATTTATCCCACTCCAGCTGTAGTTGCGCCGGCAAAAGAGTACGGCTTGGTGTTCGGCGGGTAAGTTTGGTATTCATTTCCCAATCTTGTCGCCCTGCAGGCATCGGACGGTCTACCGGTCGCTCCGCTTGCGGGAGAGTTCGACCTGAAGCGGGCGGTTGGTGTCGAGATGAATGTCTCTCTGCGGAAAGGCGATATTAATCCCGGCCTGGGTGAGTTTGTGGTTGATCGCCTTGTGCAGGGCGCTCATGGTGCAGACTCGGTTCTCCATCGAGCCCAGATAGGCACGCAGCATTAGTGTCAATGCGTTATCGCCAAAGCTTTCGAAGGTACAGAAAGGTTTGGGATCGTTTAATACATCCTCATTCTCTTGTGCCGGCTTCGGTCATCAAGGCCATGGGCACGATCCACATCGGAACCGTAAGCGACCCCGCAGCGTGATGATGATTCGGTTGATCTTATCGCTGAGGGTCCAGTTGATCAGACGCCCGGTGATGAACTCCTTGTTGGGGACCAGGAACTCTTGCTTGTCGTAGTTGGTGATAGTGGTGGCACGGATGCGGATGCGCGAGACTACACCGGTGGTCTCGTCGATGGTCACTACATCGCCGACACGGATCGGTCGCTCAAACAGCAGGATGAGGCCGCTAATGAAATTGGCGACGATCTCTTGCAGGCCAAAACCGAGGCCGACAACCATTGCGGACACCAGCCACTGGATGCTCGAACACTGCAGGCCGATGGTGCTGAAGGCACGAGAAGATGCCGATGCCGGCGATGGTGTACTGGGAGAGCGCGGTGATCGCATAGCGGGCACCCGGGTCGAGGGGCAGACGATGCAGCAGGGTGATCTCCAGCACGCCAGGCAGGTTCTTCGCCGACATCAACGTGATCACCAGGATGATCAAGCCGATCACCAGATCCCCCAGTGCTGACCGGTACTTCTTTACTGATGCCGTCGATCGAAACGGCTGGCCTGAAACGGCAGCTCCACCGAGTCGAGAAAGTTGAGCGCCGGCAGCAGCTCGCTCCATATAATTAGTGTGCCGATCACTGCACCGAAGAGAAAACCTGCCCGCAGCAGCCGCTTTGCCTGCTCCCCCAGCTGATCGAAATCGACCTCCGGGGATCTCCAGGTGAGATCAGTGGACTCTCCTCTTCCTCACCATTCCGGTCCCGGCTGGGCTGCGCAGTTCCTCACGGCTGGCGCAGTGCATCCTCGAAGCGCAGCCTGACGCTCGGCGAATGTAGAGCGAGCGCAACAGCAACTCTTTGATGATGAACAGGCCGAGGAAGAACCAGAAGGTCATCTCCAGCCGCGCCGCCAGATGCACCGCGGTGTAATGGTAGCCGCTGGCGGAGAGCAGCAGCAATGCCAGTGGCAGCAGCAGGAAGAGCGGAAACCAGAGGAAGTGGAGCTGTGCTAGCAGGCTCTTATTGTTGTTCAGATTGCTGATGAGCGGGCTGTTGCGGCTCAGGCTGTGAAAGACAAAAGCGAAAGCACTCAGCATCAGCAGCAGGAAGGCAATCTGGCTTAGCTCCTGGGCCGGTTGTGAGGGATTGGTTCGGACACTCAGCTCAACCAGAAAGATCAGCGGCAGGATGAGCGGCACAAGCCAGCGGAGCTCGCTGACCAGTGTGCTGCGCACGCTCGGGTTCCATCGCAGATGCCGGTCACCCAGGCCATCGGTGAGGCAGATCTGTCTGAGCAGGCTCAGCCCGCCCAAGGTCAGGCCTGCCTGGATCATTCCATTTGCCAGCGACAGGGTGAAGGGCGAGGCGGTAGTGAGGTGGGAGAGGAGCCAGCCGCCACCGACCATCAGCAATGTCGGTCCGCCAACGATCAGCAGGGTCAGAGCAATGGCTTGCAGTGTAAGGTGGAAGGCGTCAGTGCGGATCTTGCGGGTCTTGGCGGCCAGCAGTGGCAGTTGCCGCTGCCGCGCTGCGCCGGTAGATCAGCAACAGCAGGCTACTGCCCAGCAACAGCAGCAGCCTGCCCGGTTGTTGTTGCCCAGAGTTCTTGCAGATCCCGGCTCAGTTCGAGCCAGTGGCTTGGGGTGAGCGGCCAGAGCAGCGCATGAGCGAGTCTCTCCACCTCGAATAGATTGCCGAGTCGGGTGCTGGGGATCCACAGCAGCTGATCGTCGATATAATCGACAAATGCCCGGGCGACATCGCACCTGCTGCCGCTCCGCTAGGTCGAGGGTGGTGAGCTGGCCGATGTAGCGGCCATATATGGTCTGCAGTCTGTTCAGCGCGTCACGCCGATTCTGGGTCAGGGTGTAGAGTTGTTTGCGGAAGCGTTTCTGCTGGGCGGGAGAGAGATCCTGCTGCACTCCCTGCAGCATTAGCGTCACCAGCCCTTCAACGTCGCTGCGCTCTCTCAGCAGTTCGTCGATCTCGATCTGGCGGTCGGTGGCGCGATTGATCTCCTCGCTGCGACTGGCAGAGGTACGGCGATAACTCTGGAATGAAGGCAGGGCATCCTGGCGACGGCGCAGCATCTTGCCGATCGCCTTGCTTGAGCCGACCACATCGACCCGCTGGCGGGTCCGCTCATAATCATTCCTGATCTCGTCTAGGCTGCGCTGGCGTCCGTTCGAGTTGCTCCGAGACCGATTTCTCCTTCTGGATCAGCGCCTCCAGCTCCTGATGATAGCGCGCATTCTCCTGGGCTATGGTCTGGATTTCAGGTGGCAGTTCGGCGCTCTTCTCGCGCAGCGCCTCGGCCTCCTGGAGCGCCTCGCGGGCGCTGTTTTCGCGCAGTTCATAGGCGCTCTGTTTGAGGCGATCAAGTCTGTCCTGACGCAGCGCGACGGTGGCCAGCAGCAGATCTCTCTGCACCTGGGCGAGGTTGGTGAGCAGATTCAGGTTGCCGAGCTGCAGCTGTAGTGAGCTGACTTCGGTCTGGCGAATCTGCTTGCGTGCATTCAGTGCGGCAATCCGTGCCTCGGTCAGTGCGGCGGGTTCATCACTGGCCGGCCCCCTGAGATCCTCCTCGATCTCGGCAATCGAGTTGTTGCTGGTGACTATCTCTTCACTGATCCCCTTGGCGCCAACCAGCAGGCGCGCCAGCTCCTCACTCCTGTTGCACTCAGCTCTTCGCGCTTCTGGTTGAGAGTCTGCTGCTCCTCGACTGGATCGCCAAGTCGAGTTGCTCCAGAGTGGCACGGCAGGGTGATGGAGCAGGACCGAGGGGGTGTTCTGCAGCAGGATGCTGACAGCTGCGCCCGGGTCTTTTTGATCAGTTTTGGGGCCTGCTGAACCCGTTGTTCCAGCTGTTTGAGATCGGCCTTGGCGCCGGGCCCCCTCCCTGAAGCCATTTTACAGTCTGACTGTAGAACTCCTGGATCCGTTGTTTGATTCCTTCTGACAGGCTGGGGTCAGACTCGGCGGCCTGGCGGGCGGACTCAAGCCGTTCTGGCAGAGTAAAACCGTTCTGCTCGAGGCTTGCGGCCCAGAGCGGCGCTATGGGCGCTCCCCGTGAGCAGGAACAGGCCTATCAGGTTGAATAGAAGGTGTCTCGTCTGGCGCATCTTCAGGCGATTATTAGGGTCGTGTTGATGGCATCAATGTGGGGGAGGCCCCCAGCCAGTGGTCTTCGCTGAGCATTGTCAAGAATAGCTGCGAGCCCGGGGAAAGTTTTCTGTTGAGCGGATCGATCATAACCCAGATCGTCCGGCCATGGTTGAGGCAGCGACGATTCTGTGATTCGAAGCCAGGGGGCTCAGTACCCTCTGCGGGGTCTGGCCAGGTGAACGTTTCAATTGGTGTGGAGGATTAGGGAGCCTCTGATTATTCGGCGGAGGAGATGAAGCATGGGCATTCCTCATCAATCAACACCGTTACCTGTATCTATTGGATCAGCCGAATAAATTCTGGCCAGTCAACGGCTGGAGGATGGTAGTAGCCAGAGACAATGGGGGAAAGAAGATAGGAAGTAAATGTCTATGTTTCGAGAGGTTAATAATTATGCCTGAATTTTATTAAATGTCTTCTGATTTTATCTTCTTACCTCTGCTTTGCGTGAACTGAGTCACGAGCCGAAATTCTTTACAGTTGCAGGTCTTGATCAAGG
>AASF01002136.1 GCA_000168735.1 Candidatus Endoriftia persephone str. Hot96_1+Hot96_2
TCGCCCTTGATCATCGAGGGTGCTGCGGGAAAAATATCCCAACCACGCGATCCTCGCCGAGGAGAGCGGCACGCACGCCGGCGATGACTACCAGTGGGTGATCGACCCGCTGGATGGCACCACAAACTATCTCCACGGCTTCCCCCAGTTCGCCATCTCCATCGCGATGAAGCACAAGGGGCGGCTGGAACTGGGCGTGGTCTACGACCCACTCCGCGACGAGATGTTCACCACTAGTCGCGGGTTCCCGGCGCACTGCTCAATGATCGCAAGCTGCGGGTCAGCAACCGCAAAGGACTGAAGGGCGCACTACTCGGCACCGGCCTGCCCTATCGGGGACTTCCGCTTCCGCGATCAGTACATGGGGATGCTCAATGAGCTGATCGAAGAGACCGCCCGGCGGTGCGCCGCCCCGGCTCAGCCGCGCTCGATTTTGCCTATGTGGCGGCAGGCCGGCTCGACGGCTTCTGGGAGCTGGGGCTCTCCGAATGGGATTTTGCCGCCGGCGCCCTGCTGGTGCGCGAGGCCGGCGGCATGGTCACCGACATCGGCGGCGGTGAGCGCTACCTCGAAACCGGCAACGTGATCGCCGGCGGCATCAAGGTGCATAACGCTATGCTGCGCAAGATCCGCCCCCATCTGGATGACAAGCTGAACGCCTGATCTACCACCACGCCGCAGCCGCCACACTTCGGCAAGCGTGTTAACCCACTTCCCGAGCCAACCCTGCCCGGCTCAAGAATTCCCGCCCGATACCGTTACCGGAGTTAACTCAAGCAACCAGTAACCAGCGGGCTTTATCATGGCGCGAAACAATGAGTTTGATCCCCCTCTCAGTGATCAGGCGCTGGAACTGATCATGCGGGATGTGCTCGACAGCCTCCAGGATACCTCGCTGCAGAGCGCTTTTAGCGCCAACCCCTTTCCGGTTGAGATCATCTCTATCGAAAAGGTGACGCATCCCTGCCAGGAACCTCACAGCACTGCGAGCGATTCAACCGCAGAGATCATCTATCCTGCCTGCTTCCGCAAGATCGCAGTCTGAATTTCTACCCCTTATCCCTCTCATTTCCTGCGCAAAATCGTTGATCAGCGGCTCCACAGTAGAATCTAAAGTTCTAACCAAGTAAGCCGATTCCTGTTTTAGCGACCAGAATCCCTGAGGTTTCTTGCGATGAATTCACTCGATAAATTGCTTTCAAACATCCCCTGGAAGGCAAAGATCATCGGCCTGATTATGTCATTCATCGTTATCTTCGGTGTTACCGCATTGATCGCCGGATTCCTCATTGATCGACAAAACCACGCCACCCAGAGCACGGTCAGCCTGGCACTAGAGCGGCTTGACGCGGCAACCAACGCCCGTAACGCAGTCTTGGATATGGCGCGCGCCAAGGCGGAGCTGATTGCAGCCGAAGAGGCGAGGCAAATCCGTAAAAACGCCATCGGCATGATCCGCGCTGCCGCCATCCTCGATGAGAACATCCAGCTGCTGGAGCAGAAGCTGCCTGATCAGCCAAAGGTGAGCGAGCTTGCCGCAGAACTCAAGAGTATCCGCCCGGTAGAAATCCAGATCATCAAGTTAGGTAAAGCCAACAAGGACCAGGAGGCCCTTTGGCAAGATGCAGTCGGTCCAGGCCTCGATAAAGAAGATCGCCGGTCTGTCGGACGAACTGGTGACAACAGAACGCGAGACTCTGCTACAGGGTATGCAACAGAGCATCACCGCGAGCCGCACCATCCTGATCAGTATCGGGATCGGACTTGCGATTGCCTTTGGCATCGGCCTATTGATCAGCATTATCGCCGCCAATCTGCTCACCCGGCCGCTGCTCCACACCGCCAAGGCCATCGATGCACTGGCATCGGGTGATCTCAGCATCCAGGTGAACGCCTATGGCAGGGATGAAACCGGCCAGACCCTCAGCGCACTGCAGACCACCATAAAAAAACTGCACAACATCATCTCCGGGTTGCACACTAACTCTTCGCGGCTGTCACAGGAGGCCGAGCACCTCAACACCTCTGCATCGGATGCCTTTGCGGTCTCACAAAAACTGCATCAGGGGGTACAGCGTATCCAGTCGGATACCTCAGTGGTCTCAACCGCCACCGACAATGCCACCGCCCAGCTCAACGTGGCCGCCAACAACGCGCAATCCACCGCCCAGTCCGCTGCAGCAGCGGCCAATCAGATGCTGGAGATGGTCACAACCTTCGAGCGTTTTCAGCAGGAGATGGAAGGCACGGTGGAGACTACCCGCAAGCTGGCACAGGCAGCGGAGACGATCACCTCAGTGGTTGGCACCGTCAACAATATCTCGGAGCAGACCAATCTGCTGGCCCTCAACGCCGCCATCGAAGCGGCGCGAGCCGGGGATCATGGACGAGGCTTTGCAGTGGTCGCCGATGAGGTGCGTCATCTCGCCACCAATACCCGGGAGGCCACCGAACAGATCCAGCAGATGGCGGATACCATCTCTTCCAGTGTCGATTCTACCGTCAGCGCTCTTGGCACCGCCCTGAAAGATGCACGCAACCACATCAACGACCTACAAGAGATTGCTGCCAGTTCCAGCCAGGGCAGTGAGCAGGCCCGTGATCTGCAACAGGTCATGCATCAAGTAGTTGATCTAATGACCGAGCAACAGAACGCCGTCTCCGGTATTACCTCCGCTCTCGGCGAACTCGTGCAGTTGTCTGAATCCTCCAATAGCAACGCAGAGAGTCTACGTGCCTCCTCCTCCAGTCTCACAAACAGCGCTGAAGAACTGCAGTCCACCGTTCGACAATTCACCCTGTAGCACGGCCCCTAAACCTGCGGACACCTCATCAGGGCGCCACCAAAGAAAGGTAACAACATGAAACTGAGTCAATTACTGGTAAAACCCACACTGCTGCCTCTGAGCCTGTTGCTGGGCAGCCTGATCACCATCAGCACGGCCAGCGCCGACAGCAAATATGTTGCGCAACCCGGCCACCCAAGCCTGCAGGAGTGGGCTGCTGCCGGACGAACCACCCTATCCGGCTGATAATAAACCCAGCCCGGCGCGCATCGCACTCGGCAAGCAGCTCTATTTTGATCCCCGCATCGGCCGCGACGGCAACATGTCCTGCGCCACCTGTCATAGTCCGATGCTCGGTTGGTCAGATGGGCTGCCAACCGCCAAGGGATTCAAAAGTCAGGTCTTAGGCCGCGCCTCCCCGGTGATCACCAACACCGCATTCAACTCTCTGCAGATGTGGGATGGCCGAAAAAAATCCCTGGAGGATCAGGCCACTGGCCCGATGGAAGCCACGGTCGAGATGAACACCGACATGATCGCCCTGAAGCGACTGCTCAACAACAATGGCTATCGTGAAGCCTTCGCCGAAGCCTACCCGGGAGAGCCGGTTGACGCGACCACCGCGGGCAAGGCAATCGCCGCCTTCGAGCGCACCATCATCAGCAACAACTCCGCCTTCGATCGTTGGGTCAAGGGGGATACCAACGCCATGAGCGTTCAACAGGTGCAGGGCTTCAAGCTTTTTATCGATCCTGACAAAGGCAACTGTGAAGTCTGCCACTCAGCGCCTAACTTCACCGATAACGGCTTCCACAATGTGGGGCCTGGCCTCCTACGGAAAAGAGAATCCGGATATGGGGCGCTATGCACAGAAGCCAATACGCATCCTCAAAGGGGCTTTCAAGACCCCGACCCTGAGAGACATCGAACTCTCGGCGCCCTACTTTGCACGATGGCAGCTCCAGCACCCTGATGGAGGCGGTGCAGCATTATAACCGTGGTGGCGAGGTAAAGCAGGATCTCTCACCCAACATCAAAGCCTTGAAGCTGAACCAGCAGGAAATGGAGGCGCATCGTTGCCTTCATGAAGGCACTGACCACCCCCCAGAAACCCTTCAAACTGCCGCTCCTACCGCTTGAATAGTACAGATAAAGGCCTGGGAGCACTGAGCTCCAGACAGCAAAAACAACCCATTCGCAAGAGGAACACGCGATGAAAAAATTCGTCCTACCCCATTGCCAGCATATTGCTGATCAACACCCTGCCCGCAGTCGCTGCAGAGCACGAAGTGGGCCAGAAGAACCAAGGCATTTACCCGCAAAGGAGTTGCGTATCAAGGTTGGTGACAGTGTCAAATTCACCAACCAGGATCCTTTCTTCCACAATGTCTACAGCCTCTCCGGATCTAAAAACATTCGATCTGGGTTCCTATCCAAAGGGCGAAAGTTCCGCAGCGTCGTGTTCGACAAAGCGGGCAAGATCCCTGGTCGAGTGTGCAATTCATCCAAACATGTATATGGACATCATCGTTGAGAAGTGAGCAGGCCATGCGAACCTTATCCGCTTCAGCGCTGCTGTTTGCCGGCAGCCTGGCAGTCACCAGCGCAGCCCTGGCAGGCAATCAGACCGAGCCCAACCTGGACAAGGGCGCAAGAGTCTTCCAGGAGCGCTGCTCCCTGTGTCATGGCGATGTAGGAATGGGTGAGGGGGTACTGCCCCTTGCATTAAAAAACTACCCCAAGACCAATCTGATGGAACCCCGCTATGGCGTGGACAAAAAAAGTCTACAAGAGATTGTGATCTGGGGCGGCAGCAAGAAGGCGATGCACGACTACTCTCCCCCCTGGGGAGACGAGTTGACCTGGACAGAGATCGAATCGGTGGTCATGTTCGTACAATATCTGCACACAGAGACAGAGCAGGCGGTTGCCATGTTGCGCAAGCTCGAATCGAGTAAAAGCATCTCACTCAAACTCGGCAGCAACATCTACCAGGGACGTTGTGCCATCTGCCATGGCAAAACAGGCGAAGGCAATGGCCGCATGGCAAAGATCATCAAAAATCCACCACCCTTTAATCTGACCCTGAGCCGGGCCCCTGATGAGTACCTACATCAGATAATCAGCAAAGGTGGTGAAAAAATGAGCCGTTCCTATCGTATGCCACCCTGGGGCGACGAGCTCTCTGAGCCCGAACTGCAGTCGGTGATTCAGTACATCAAAACCCTGCGCAGATATTGAGCAGGACCCAACTGAACACCCTTCAGTTGCAAGAACAAGGAGGCTGAATTACCACTATGGTTTTCAAGTTCAATCAACCCAAACCATCGGAGATCACTCCTCCTGCGGTCTGGAAATCACGCCGGCATTTTATCCAGCAGCTGACCGCAACAGGAGTCGTCGGGCTGCTGCCCCTGATTGGCAGCAGAGCCGGCAACGACTGCGAACTCGCCCAACCTGCCAGCTTGAACAAAACCGACACATTAACCCCCCTGAAATCTGTCACTCGCTACAACAACTACTACGAGTTCTCCAACAACAAAGAGGTGATCCACCTGCTCGCTCAGGAGTTCAACCCACGCCCCTGGACGCTGCAGGTGGATGGTGAGGTCGAACAGCCACTGACACTCGAACTCGACGAACGTGCTCTCACGCTGGCCAACGGAAGAGCGCATCTACCGCATGCGCTGTGTCGAGGGTTGGTCGATGCTGATCCCACTGGAACGGCTTCCCACTCTGCCATCTGCTGAAGCTAAGGG
>AASF01002135.1 GCA_000168735.1 Candidatus Endoriftia persephone str. Hot96_1+Hot96_2
CTGGAGCAGAAGCGAGAGGGTAAGAAGTCCCCTACTCGATGGACGCCAACCTGCTGCACATCTCCTATGAGGGTTACGACCTGGAAGACCCCTGGACCGAGCCCGGCGAGGATATGTGGCGCTGGTCGGTCTCTCCCGAGCAAGCGCCGGATGATCCGACTTACATCGAGCTGACCTTCGAGCAGGGCGATGTGGTCGCCATCAACGGCGAGGCGATGAGCCCGGCAACGGTGCTCGAGAGCCTCAACAAGCTGGGCGGTGCCAACGGCATCGGCCGTGCTGACATCGTTGAGAACCGCTATGTCGGCATGAAGTCCCGCGGTTGCTACGAGACTCCCGGCGGCACCATCCTGCTGAAGGCTCATCGGGCGATGGAGTCCCTCACCCTGGATCGCGAGGCGGCCCACATGAAGGACGAGCTGATGCCGCGCTACGCCAAGCTGATCTACAACGGCTACTGGTTCGCTCCCGAGCGCGAGATGCTGCAGGCGGCCATCGATAACACCCAGCAGGTGGTCAACGGTGTGGTGCGTCTCAAGCTCTACAAGGGCAACGTCTACGTTGCTGGTCGCAAGTCGGACACCAACAGCCTGTTTGATGAGTCGATTGCCACCTTCGAAGATGATGCTGGTGCCTACGATCAGAAGGATGCCGAGGGCTTCATCAAACTCAACGCCCTGCGGCTGCGGGTGGCGGCGTCGAAAAAAGCCTAGGGAAGCCCTAAGCAACCCTAGTCATTCCCCCCCCAGCTTGATGGTAGAGGCCCGGCCGCTTGGCGGTTCGGGCCTTTTTTTGCGTAGTGACTTGGTGTCTGCGGCTGTAAGCTTAAGGGTTCGCTATAGTCGCTAAAGCTTTTGAGTTGCATGTTTGCAATCCGGAAGACTGCATTTGTGCTGGGGAAAAGCTTTCCGGATGCGCATAAAACAAAAATTTATCGCGAGTATGTGGCAAAACGCCACAAGCTACTATTGGAAATGTGCCCGGCACTTGGTTATGAGGTGGGCATCCACAACTTCAAAAACTATGTGTTGCGTGGCAGTGACAAATATTTTGAGCGCATCAGGAAGGGTCTGCAGCGTATCCCCTAGGCGGCTGAGGAATAATCGCTGATGTCTCTGCGCAAGAGCAGGCGGCCTTGGTGAGGTGATCAAACTAATCAATGGTATCGCTGAACAGGCCAAACTGCAGGTCCTGAATGTCGCTATTGAGGCGGCCTGGAGTGGTGCGGGCGGCACGGGGTTGTGTGATCTAGCGCAAGAGACGGCCAGCTCTTCGGTGCAGGTAGCGGCTTCGGGCAAGGAGTTTATGTTGCTGGCCAAGCCGTTGGAGGGCCTGGTTTCATAGTTTCTGATAGCCGACAAGGCGAAGACTGTGGCAGCGACGCCTGAGCGTGATGAGGTGGAGCTTTACTGAGTGTAAACAGTAATCCATTTTTTCTTGTGTCTATCGAAATTCCAGATTTGTGTTTAACCGGCCGATAGTGGTCGGGTAGACGGGGTGATCTGGTGGAGTGCCGTCAGCCTAAGTCCAATAAACATTCTTGGATTCTTCTTCCGAAAAGTTATGTTATGGAAAACCAATTTAAAATAGATTGTTATGCGGACCGGCTGAATATCCTCTATGCCAATCTCAACCAGAGTATTCTGGTTACCCTGATGGTAATTTTGGTATTGGCGTCCATTCAATATGACGTAGCAGCACACTCGATCCTCACCAGCTGGATTCTTGTGCAGCTTCTGGTGCTGATCGGGCGTTTCTGGTTGGGGCTGAGGTTTGCCAGAAAAGCCCCCGATGAATAGTGATCTGCGCAAGTGGGGGCGCAGATTTTTTATTGGTGCTGTATCCACAGGACTGGTCTGGGGCGCTGCCGGACTGGTCTTTTTCCCCAGTAACTCCATTGCGCTGCAGGTGTTTACCGTGTTGGTGTTGGCCGGCCTCGCTGCCGGTGCGTTGACGGTCCTCGCGGCTGATTTTCCCTCTTATGCTGCGTATGCCTGCACCACTCTGTTACCGGTGACAGTCAACTCTGCTATCTATGCCGATCGACTGCATATCGCCATCAGCGTATTGACCTTTTCGATGTTGATCTTTCTCTTGCGGGCCGCCAAACGGTTCAACGGATCGATCAAAACTTCGCTCCATCTTCGTTACGAAAACCGAGAGCTGATGCAGCAGTTGGAGTGTGAGAAAAAACGCCTCGATAACCGCCTGACGCGAATCCTGCAGGATTTCTCTTCGGAGATCTATCTGGTTGATCTGAACACACTCGATATCTTGCAGAGCAACGCGGGGGCTTCGCGTAACCTGGGTTATAGCGAGCCAAGAGCTGTTGCAGCTGAGCCTCTCTGATGTCCATCCCGGGGATCGATCAGGCGGTTTTTCTTGGGCTTGTTTGAATCCAGCTCAGAGGCCGATCCAGGGTGCGGTTGCATTCCCGTGGCGACAATCGCCGACGTGACGGGCACTCTCTATCCCGGTGGAGATGCGTCTGCAGGTAGTGACATCGGAAGACCCGCCGATCTGCTTGGTGACCATGCATCGATATGTCGGAACGGTTCCACTACGAAGAGAAACTGCGCCTATCCAGGCCAACTATGATCAGCTGACTGGCTTGCCCAACAAGGTGCTGGCGTTGACTCGTGCAAGTCAGGGCATTTGAACGCTGCCTGAACAACAATACCAAGCTGGCATTGATGTTTCTCGACCTGGACAACTTTAAAACCATTAATGACACCCTGGGGCACAAGACCGGTGATCAGCTTTTGCAGATGGTGGCAGAACGGCTCAACCAGGTGCTACGTACCAGTGATACAGCGGCGCGGATCGGTGGTGATGAATTCATCATCCTGATCCCCGATGTGGTTGAGCTGAGCTGTGTGGAAAAGGTTGCACATAAGATTATTGATACCATCACCCCCCCCTTTTTGTTGGACAATCGTGAGCTGTATGTGACTGCCAGCATTGGTATCAGCTTCTTTCCTGATGATGGCAATACGGCCGAGAAGCTACTGCAGCATGCGGATACCGCGATGTATAACGCCAAGGCGCAGGGCAAGAACAATTTTCAGTTTTTCTCCCGTGAGATGAAGGAGATGGCGGCGCGCCATCTGCTGATCGAATCGAAATTACGCAAAGCCTTGGAGCTGGACGAACTTGAGATCCATTTTCAGCCACAGTTGGATACCAGCAGCGGAATACTGTTGGGTGCGGAGGCACTGCCTGCGTTGGAACAACCAAGTGTTAGGCCAAGTTTCTCCCGGTGAATTCATCCCGGTGGCGGAGAATTCCGGCCTGATTTTACCGCTCGGTAACTGGGTGCTGGAGCAAGCTTGTATGGAGGCGGCACGCTGGCCGCAGACGTTGGGGCGACCGCTGCGGGTGGCGGTGAATGTCTCATCGCCCCAGTTTCAGGATGGTGGACTGGTGGAGAAAGTGAAGGAGTCGTTGGAGAAGAGTTGTTTGCCGCCAGAGTACCTGGAGCTGGAGATCACCGAGAGTCTGCTGATGGCAGAGTCAAGCAACCTGATGGGACTGTTTCAGCAATTACTGGATCTTGGAGTGAAATTGTCACTGGATGATTTTGGTACCGGTTACTCATCTCTTAGCTATCTCAAACGCTTTCCGATCCACACCCTGAAGATCGACCAGAGCTTCATTCGTGCAACTGCATACCGACCAGAATGATCAATCCCTGGTTACGGCCATCGTGGCGATGGCCCATGGGCTGAATATCGAGGTGGTGGCCGAGGGCCGTGAAGTGTGATGAGCAGCTGGAGTTTCTGCGCCAGCGTGAGCGTGGATATCTGTGCAGGGTTTTCTGCTGAGCAAACCCCTCCTCTGCTGACAAACTTTCGCGAAACTATCTGGCCCAGCAACGTGAAGTGCCCGTCGATGTCCTCTGTCGAACTAGTTTAGGCTTGACGCGGCGGCGGGAGTTCCGGCTCCTTGCGTTGATAGCCAATCGCCGCCAGCTTGTCGAGATAGGCCTGCCATAATTCATCGTGGAACTTCCCCAAATTGTAGAGATATTTCCAGTCGTAGAGGCCGGAGTCGTGACCATCATCGAAGATAATCTTCACTGCGTAGTTGCCGACCGGTTTCAGGTCGAGAATAGTCACCATCTCTTTTCCAGTCTCCAGTTTTGCCTGCTCTGGAGTGTGGCCGCGGGTCTCCGCCGAGGGGGAGTAGACGCGCAGGTATTCGCAGGGCAGGGAGAAGTGGCGGCCGTCATCAAACGCGATATCGAGAAAGCGTGATGCCTGATGCAGCTTGATCTCGGTGGGGCGATAGTGTTTTTCCATCAGTCTTTCTCTCCTCGATTCTGTTCGGGCCTCAGGCCAGCCGCGTAGGTGGCGGCAGACTAGATTGGCGAGCATTCCGATATGGTCGGGATGCTCGTTGAGGGCGGGGATGTAGGCGTATTCGCCGCCGCCGGCCTGTTGAAAATAGTGTCGGTTCTCTTCACCCAGCTCCTCCAGAGTCTCCAGGCAGTCGGCGGAGAAGCCGGGGCTGACCACATGCACCCGCTGCAGTCGTTCTGTCCCCCAGGCTTTCAGGGTGACATCGGTCATCGGGTTTGATCCACTCCTGACGACCGAAGCGGGACTGGAAGCTAA
>AASF01002134.1 GCA_000168735.1 Candidatus Endoriftia persephone str. Hot96_1+Hot96_2
CCCTTCTGATCAACTGTGGTACCTGACCGAACTGGGCAAAGCCCTCAGCAGCCTTGGTGGGGTTGCCGATCCGCATCGAAGGCGGCCTATAACGGCCGGGCCGCGTCGCTCGATGGTTCGATCTGCCTGGCGACTGGCGCAGTCGCTGATTCTGACAGCCAGACGACGTGGTGCAGCGAAGCTCTCCACCTCGCCATGGGCGAGCCCGGCACGTTTCAGTCCTGCAACAAACTCCTGGGTCAGGGCATCAGAGAGGCGCTTAAGTGCCAGCGGTGGTAGCTCCTCGGTGCCGAGTTCAAATAGCAGATCGACTCGTTCAGCCATTGGCCACCTCCGCATCGGTGTTGAGCATGGGAAAGCCCAGCTTCTCGCTGGGCATCGTAGTAGGCTTTGGCAACCGCCCGCGACAACGCACGGACCTTGAGGATGTAGCTCTGGCGCTCAGTGACCGAGATGGCGTGGCGCGCGTCGAGCAGGTTGAAGGCATGGGAGGCCTTCAGTACCTGTTCGTAGGCAGGTAGTGGCAGGCCGAGCTCGATCAGTTTATTGGACGCCTTCTCACACTGATCGAAATAGCCGAAGAGAAAATCGACATCTGCATGTTCGAAGTTGTAGGCAGACTGTTCGACCTCGTTCTGGTGAAACACATCACCATAGGTGACCGGGCCATGCGGACCATGGGTCCAGACCAGATCGAAGACGCTCTCCACTCCCTGGATATACATTGCAATGCGCTCCAGGCCATAGGTGATCTCACCGGGTGACCGGGCGGCAATCGAGCCCGCCAACCTGCTGAAAATAGGTGAACTGGGTCACCTCCATGCCATTCAGCCAGACCTCCCAGCCGAGACCCCAGGCACCTAGGGTAGGGGAACTCCCAGTTGTCTTCAACGAAGCGGATATCATGCACCTTGGGGTCGATGCCGAGCATCTCGAGGGAACCCAGATAGAGCTCCTGGATGTTCATTGGCGAGGGTTTCATCGCCACCTGATACTGATAATAGTGCTGCAGCCGGTTGGGATTCTCACCATAGCGTCCGTCGGTGGGGCGGCGCGAAGGCTGCACGTAGGCGGCATTCCAGGGTTCGGGCCCGATTGAGCGCAGAAAGGTGGCGGTGTGGAAGGTGCCGGCGCCCATTTCCATGTCGTAGGGCTGCAGGATCACACAACCTTGCTTGGCCCAATAGGCTTGCAGGGCGAAGATCAGCCCCTGAAAGGTTGATAGATCGGGTTTGAGGTCGTCTGCCTGGTTCACGTCCAAGATCCTGTTTGATCAGAAAAAACTGAACAATTATAGCGGTCGCCCCGAGGCTTGGCTAACCGGATGCCCTGCGCCCTATGATCTCTTATAATGCGCGTTTTCTCTCATCTGCCAGGAGCACCATGACCGAGCCACGCAAAGCTGTCGCCCCTGATCTCCGGCGGGCTCGACTCGCTACTCGCCGCTAAGGTGATCCAGTCCCAGGGGATCCATGTGGAGGGGATCAACTTCTTCACCGGATTCTGCGTCGAGGGCCACACCCATGCGATCCGCAAGCGCGACCAGCGCAAGCCGAAGCGCAACAATGCGCTCTGGGTGGCGGAGCAGTTGGGCATCAAGCTGCATATCGTCGACATCGTGGAGGAGTATAAGGAGGTGCTGTTCAACCCAGTGCACGGTTACGGCGCCAATCTCAATCCTTGCCTCGATTGCAAAATCTTCATGGTGAAAAAGGCGTTTGAGTGGATCCGCGCACGTGGTTTTGACTTCATCATCACCGGCGAGGTGATCGGCCAGCGGCCGATGTCGCAGCGTAAGGACACTATGCCGGTGGTGGCGGGTGAGTCGGGTGCCGAGGATCTGCTGCTACGCCCGCTCTGTGCCAAGAATTTGCCCGAGACCCCTGCCGGAGGCGCCAAGGGCCTGGGGTCGATCGCGACCAAGCTCTATGCATTCAGCCGGCCGCAACCGCAAGCCGCAGATGGCCCTGGCCCGAGTCGTTTGGCCTGACAGATTATGCGCAACCGGCTGGCGGCTGCTGCTTTCTTACCGATCAGCAGTACTCGAAAAAGTTGGCCGATCTCTGGCAGGCGCGCGGCAGCAAGCAGTATGAGATGGATGACATCATGCTGCTCAAGGTCGGTCGGCATCTGCGCCCGGCGCCGCACTTCAAGCTGATCATCGCTCGCGAAGAGGGCGAGGCGAAGTTTCTGCAGGGCTATCGAAAACAGTTCATCAGCCTCAAGACCACCAGCCACGGTGGGGCCGCTGGCGCTGATCGACGGAGAGCCCAACGCGGACGAGATCGAGCTGGGCGGCACGACTGGTGGCGCGTTACAGCCAGGGGCGGGATGCGGAGCTGGTCGATCTTGAGTTGACCGACCTCCAGGGGCGAGACCCGCCCAGCTCAGTGTCACGCCGATCAAGCCCCACGAGATCCCGCAGGAGTGGTTCATTTGAAGCTGGGTAACCCTGGACGCACGGCGTCTGCTCTGCCCAATGCCGGTGATCCGGGTGCAGGATCGGGTCGAAACCCTGCAGCCGGGAACCGTGCTGGAGGTGGTCTGTACCGACCCCGGAGTGTTGAACGACATCCCCGCCTGGTGCCGGATCAACGGCCACGAGGCTGGTGGAGACCCGCCAGCAGGGCGACGAATATATCGTGCGGATCCGGGTGGGTGGTGTGGAGCAGCCAGGTGGATAGTCGGGAACGGCAGCAACAGCAGCGCTATCGGGTGACCCAGCGGGCCACCCTTGTCGGCGCCGGGGTGAACCTGCTGTTGGCGGTAGTGAAGATTCTGTTTGGCGTGATCGGACACTCCCAGTCGCTGTTAGCTGATGGTCTGCATTCACTCTCCGATCTACTTTCGGATGGGCTGGTGCTGTTTGCTGCCTACCATGCCAAAGAGGCACCAGATGACGAGCATCCTTATGGCCACGGGCGCTTCGAAACGGCGGGAACTCTCGCCCCTGGGATTGTTTCTGTTCCTCGGTGGGTGCCGGGGTGATCTGGGATGCGGTGGAGCGGTTGTTTTCGCCAGAGGCACTGTTGGTACCCAGCATGACCACCCTGTGGGTTGCCGCCTTCTCCATCGTTGCCAACGAGGCTCTCTATTTCTATACCCAGCATCTGGCGAAGCAGATCCGCTCCGATCTGTTGCGCGCCAATGCCTGGCACCATCGCAGCGACTCGATCTCATCGGTGGTGGTGCTGGTCGGCATCGGCGGCACCTTGGTGGGGCTGCCCTATCTCGATGCCATCGCCGCGGTGCTGGTCGGCTTGATGATTTTGCCACATCGGCTGGCAGCTGGTCTGGCAGTCGGTGCATGAGCTGGTCGACTCAGGTCTTGAAGAGCAGCGGGTAGAAGAGATCAAGCAGGTGATCACCTCAGTGGCCGGGGTCAAGGATGTACATATGTTACGCACCCGTAAGATGGGTGGTCACGCCTCGGCTGATGTGCATGTGCAGGTCGCCTCCTGGCTGAGTGTCTCTGAGGGACACAGGATCAGTGAAGTGGTGATGCAGCGGCTGCTTGAGTCGGTGGAGGAACTGGTGGATGTGACGGTGCATATCGATCCGGAGGATGACGAATCGACCGCTCCCTGTCGGTCATCTACCGCTACGCACCGAAGCGGAGCAACGTCTGCAGGCGCTATGGCAGGATCTGCCCCTGTTTCGATCGACGCATGAGGCTCGTATTGCACTACATTTCCGGACGTATCGATGTGGATCTTTTCTTTCCGCTCGACTGCAGCAAGAGCGTATCGATAAGCGAGGAGTTGGCCGAGCGCTATCAGGCGCAGCTGCAAGAGGCCGAGCAGTTTGGGCGGCGTACGGCTCTGGTTTGGTTAACGCACGATTTTTGTGCATGCAGGCGCGGATCCGCACAGTTTTTGTGCGTATTCTTGCGAAGAGTTACTGTTTGGTCGCGGCTAATGCGTGCAACCACTACCATTATGCGTTCGATCGCTCTATCATCTTCCGCTTGTTTATCAACAGTTTTTTGCGAATTGGCTCATACAGGAGCTGTAGCAATCAAAGGTTGATGGCACTGTTTTTGCCTAGTGAATGGCCCAGAGCGGCAGGGATCGATGGCATCCTTTCGCAGGAATTTCGTTGCTGGCGACAGGAGCCTCTGAATGAATCTGCTTCATCCAGATTCGTTCAGAGGCTCTTGCAGCAGCAGATAGTCACCTAATAGATTTGGAGATAATGATGGCCTCTGAAGTCATGAAAATGATGAAAGACAACGAAGTAAAATTCGTTGATCTTCGCTTCACCGATACCCGCGGCAAGGAACAGCATGTCACTCTGCCTGCCCACGAGGTTGATGAGGAGATGTTTACCGACGGCAAGATGTTTGGATGGCTCCTCCATCGCTGGCTGGAAGGGTATCAATGAGTCAGACATGATCCTGATGCCTGAGGCTGCCACTGCCGTGATGGACCCCTTCGCCGACGAGAACACCCTGATCGTACGCTGCGACATCCTCGAGCCTGCCACCATGCAGGGCTACGAGCGTGATCCCCGTTCCGTCGCCAAGCGCGCCGAGGCCTATCTGCAGTCCACCGGCATTGCCGACCAGGCTTTCTTCGGTCCCGAGCCAGAATTCTTCGTCCTCGACGACGTGCGCTGGAGTGCCGACATGAGCGGCTGCATGGTCGGAGGAGTCGACTCCGAAGAGGCGGAGTGGAACTCCGAGCGCGTCTATGAAGATGGCAACATCGGTCACCGTCCTGGCGTGAAAGGGTGGTTACTTCCCGGTCCCTCCGGTTGACTCCCTGCACGACCTGCGTGGCGCCATGTGTCTGGCGATGGAAGAGATGGGGGTGCCGGTCGAGGTCCATCACCATGAGGTGGCGACTGGTGGTCAGTGTGAGATCGGCACCAAGTTCAGCACCTTGGTGGAGCGTGCTGACTGGGTGCAGATCCAGAAATACGCTACCTGGAACGTCGGTCACGCCTACGGCAAGACCGTGACCTTCATGCCCAAGCCGATCGTTGGTGACAACGGTTCCGGCATGCATGTGCACCAGTCCCTGGCGAAAGATGGCGAGAACATTTTCGCTGGTGACCAGTACGGCGGCCTCTCCGAGAGTGCGCTCTACTACATCGGCGGCATCATCAAGCATGCTCGTGCGGCTGAACGCCTTCACTAATGCCTCCACCAACTCCTACAAGCGTCTGGTGCCGGGCTTCGAAGCCCCGGTAATGCTGGCCTACTCGGCCCGCAACCGCTCTGCTTCGATCCGTATCCCGTGGGTTTCCAGCCCGAAGGGTCGTCGCGTCGAGGTGCGTTTCCCCGATCCGACCGCCAACCCCTACCTGGCCTTCGCCGCCATGATGATGGCCGGCCTGGACGGCATCCAGAACAAGATCCCCAANCCCTGGCGACGCGATGGACAAGGATCTCTATGACCTGCCCGCAGAAGAGGCGGCGAATATCCCCACCGTCTGCCACAGTCTGGATCAGGCACTGGATGCACTGGATGCGGATCGTGAGTTCCTCACCGCTGGCGGCGTTTTCACCGATGATCTGATCGATGGCTACATCGAGCTGAAGATGGAAGAGGTGACTCGTCTGCGCATGACCACCCACCCGGTGGAATTCGACATGTACTACAGCCTCTAAGCAGGTATCGGCTCCCGTCAGGGAGCCTTGCCTGGTCGATTCCCGCCTAGTACAGGAATTGTGGAAAGCGCCTCCATTCGGGGGCGCTTTTTTAGTCTCTATCTGCTTGTTTTATCAACGAGTTGTGGTCTATTCTTTTGCATATGCGTACCCTTATCCTAATTCTTCTTATTGTTCTTGCCTTACCGGCTGCAGCCAGGGATGTCTACCGCTGGGTCTCGGATGATGGAGTGATCCACTACTCCGACTTCGACGCGCCGGGGGCGGAGATGGTCACCATCAAAGGCACCCATTCAGATCAGTACAGACCGATCGTTCAGACCAAGCCGGCGGAGTCAGGAGAGCAAACAGGAGAAAGCGGAAGGCTACACCAGCTTTGAGATTTGTCGAACCCGAGCAGGATGTCACGATTCGCAACAACGAGGGTGTGGTCGATGTGGGCCTGAGCCTTTCGCCGGCACTGCAGCAGGGGCACAGATTGGAGATCCTGATCGATGGTGCATTGCAGAAAGGAGGAGATGAGCTGAATCGGACTCAATTCAGGTTGATTGGCCTGAATCGCGGCACCCATACCCTTGAGGCGCATGTCGTCGATG
>AASF01002133.1 GCA_000168735.1 Candidatus Endoriftia persephone str. Hot96_1+Hot96_2
CCTTGATCCGGCCGACCTGTTCACGCTCAGCCTGGAAGAGCTGGCAGTGGCTGGAGCGCATGGCCGAGAAGTCGGCGCAGAATCTGCTCGATGCCCTGGCAGCGGAGCAAGCAGACGAGCCTGGCGCGTTTTCTCTTCGCGCTTGGCATCCGCGAGGTTGGAGATGCCACCGCCGCCGCACTGGCCCGCCATTTCCGCGATCTGCAGCCCCTGATGACCGCGGAACGAGACGACTTCATCCACGACAGCGGCATCAAGGGGGTCGGCGCCAGCACCGCGCAGGCGATCTGCGACGCGTTGGCCGGCCCACTGCCAGCAGAGCCACTAGCCGGTGGGCTTGCCGACTGGTTGGCCGGGATGAATGTGCGCGGTCTCAATCGGGCGGTAGCTGAGCGCCTGAGTGAGCGTTTCGGTAGTCTGGAGGCGTTGCGGCAGGCTACCCCCGAGCTGCTGCGGCGTGAACAGCGCAGCCTGGTAGAGGGAGTGGGACCAATTGTGGCCGATCACATCGTCACCTTCTTCCGCCAGCCTCACAATCAGGAGGTGATAGAGAAGCTGCGCCAGGTCGGCGTCAACTGGGAAGAGGAAGCGCCGCCAGAAACGCCTGCTGAAGCCCCACTGCTGGGCAAGACTGTTGTATTGACCGGTACCCTGAGCCGGCCGCGTAGTGCGATCAAGGCAGAGCTGCAAGCGCTCGGGGGCCAGGTGACGGGCAGTGTCTCGAAAAACACCGACTACCTGATCGCCGGTGCAGAGGCCGGTTCAAAGCTCAGCAAGGCCCAGCAGCTGGGGGTGGAGATCCTTGATGAGGCCGGGCTGGCGCGGCTGCTGGGCGGTGTCTCCGAGCAGAGTGATCCATGATAATTTGGATGGTAATGGGGCTAAATGATTGGGTAAGCTGTGCCGATCTGCCCCGTAATCTTTACACTGAATCAAAGAGTCTAAGATGAGCGAAGAATCTGCAAAAGAGAGAGAGATCCTGATGGTCATGCGCAAAGTGCTGGCTGCAATCGTGAAAGATACCGCCCCGGAGCACAAGGCTCTGCAGCATCCTCTGTCGGAGCAGACGATTCAGGATATCCGCGCCTGTTTTGGGTTGATTACTGCCCGCGAGAAGGAGTTGGCGGAGCTGGCTGGTCGAATCGCAACAGAGCGCCCCTACTTCATCGATGAGGCGCCCGCCGCCACTACCGTTTCTATCTCCAGCATCGGTCGCATCGAGGGACAGAAGGAGAAGTGAGCCAAGTCTCTCTGTTTCAATCTACTCCGGGTGATATGGAGATTCTGCGAGAGCGCTATCGGAAGGGGAGAGATCGATTCGGAAGCTTTGATGAGCAGAGGTGCAGGGATTTGGCTGGCTGATCAGAGCCTTGATCTTGGCATCACACTGATGATTGTTCAGGCTGGCAGATGCTTGCGGGACCGGGGTAAAGGTCAGTGCGAATCCAGAAATAAGAGTCTTAAACAGTACCTTCATGCTCGAACTCCTCCCTGCTGTATTGTGGGTAAGGCCATCCTGATCCCTGGAATCAAGTGGCAGGCCCACAGCCTGAGCAGATAGTATGCCAAGAATAATAAGTATCTGTTATTTAGTGAATAATAATCTTCTTCAGGAGCAGGGGCAAAGAGTGGGTGTAAAATTTTTCGACAGATCAAGACAAAGAAAGTGTGAACTGTGCCTCAGAAACAGCCAGGATCACAATAACAATAAACCTTAACATAATCACATAACTTATTGTTGTTAAATGATTATGTTCGTCTTTATCGATTTTTGATCGAGGGCAGAGGAGTGTAAGTTTTTCTGACAGGCAAGGGGCGCGCCGGGTTTTCCAGGAACGGCGCCGCGAAATGGGACGCCGCTCCTGCGGCAGGGATCAGCTCTCCCCGGATGCCTGCGCGGCTTTCTCCTTCGCCGGCTTCTGCTGTTCGTTGTAGTGGAGCTTGGTTTTTGCCCGCAACTCTTGAATATAGTCGGCGAGAACCTGCTGCTGCAGGCGGGTAGTCAGTTCTGAACGTACCGCATCTAGGCTCGGGGCGGGGAGGTCACGGCTATCTTCCAGCAGGATCACATGCCAGCCGAACTGGGTCTTGACCGGCGCTTCCGAGTATTTTCCCTTCTCCATCGCCTGCACCGCATCGGCAAAGGGCTTCACCATCTGCTCCGAGTCGAACCAGCCGAGATCGCCGCCATTGGCGCCAGTGGGGCCAGTTGAGTGTGTCTTGGCCAGCTCAGCAAAGTCACCTGCCCTGTTGCAGTAGGGCGATGATCTCTTTCGCCTTCTCCTCCTCTTTCAGCAGGATGTGGCGCGCCTTAAATTCGGTACTGCTCTTGTTGGCATACTCAGCGTCATAGAGCTTCTGGTAATCGGCCTCAGTTGGCTGATGCTCCTTCAGATGGCGCTGGATTGCTGCCTGGGTCAGCAGTTTGGCGCGGAACAGGGTTAATGTCGCCTCTACCTCGGCAGATTTGTCGAGCTGTTTTTGCTCCGCATCCTGGGAGAGGATCAACAGGTTGGAGAGTTCATTCAGCACCTTCATGCTGCAGCTGCGGATTGTCGCTAGCCTTTGCAGGATCCCTGACCCGCTCTTTAAAGTAGAGCCCAAACAGGGTCCTGGATACCGGCTGACCATTGACCGTGAGCAACACGTCGGGCGAGAGCGCCGGCTGTTCCCCGCCAACCGGCAGGATCGGGGAATCGGCTGCGGGTTGCTCGGTGTCAGTCTGGGCCGAATTGGTTGCACCATCACCGGACTGGTTGCATCGCGATGAGCAGAGTGCAACAGCTGAGCACGGTGATAAAAGTAAGCTTTTTCATCGCTGGACCTTATGCTTGATTGGTAAAGTAGTGGTCAGGTCGGAAAGACCTTTTTAAAGGGTTTGATGGTAACCCGCTGATAGACTCCGGCGAGCACGTAGGGATCCTGATCCGCCCATTCGCGGGCTGCCCTCCAGGCTGTCGAACTCTGCTACCACCAGACTACCGGTGAAACCCGGCGGGGCCCGGGTCTTCGTTGTCGATTGCCGGATGGGGACCAGGCTAGCAGCAGCCGGC
The DNA here is from genome assembly GCA_000168735.1 of Candidatus Endoriftia persephone str. Hot96_1+Hot96_2. Classification (GTDB taxonomy): domain Bacteria; phylum Pseudomonadota; class Gammaproteobacteria; order Chromatiales; family Chromatiaceae; genus Endoriftia; species Endoriftia persephonae. The sequence continues at coordinate 3,054 of AASF01002133.1, forward strand.
CATCCGGCCTGGCATCGCATTCAGGCCGCTCAACATGAGCGGGGCGTGTTGCAAGACGTTGTTCCAAGCTCTCTTCCCGGTCTTCCGCAATGATCGCGTAGTACACTCAATTCTCCTCTGTCAATTGTTCCTGATCCTGCATGTGGCGGGCCAGGTAGAAGGCCTGCAACAGGACAAAGGCCAGCGTTAGTCCCATCATTCCAAACAATTTAAAGTTGACCCAATCCGCTTCCAGGGGATTGCATCTCAAGACACATTTGAAGTTCGTCGCCGTTGAATAGTTCCCCGCAGCTGGTCAGGTCGATCTGGGGCTAAGCCGGTCTGGGCGGTCAGCGCCGCTTCGGCGCTGAAGAAAAAGCTGGCCACATAGAGGTTGGCCAGCCCCAGCAGGACAAAAAATCCCCCCCAGGCGAGATTGAGTCGGCGCCAGACCGGCGAGGGGACGCGTACCGCATCCCCCATCATGCGCTCCGCCAGCGGTTTTTCACCGATGAAATGGCTGCCGATGAAGACTGCGCCAAACAACCAGTTGATCACTGAGGGTTTCCACATGATGAAGGTGCGATCCTGCAACAGGAGGGTCAGCCCGCCGAACACCAGCAACATCACCATGGTGATC
>AASF01002132.1 GCA_000168735.1 Candidatus Endoriftia persephone str. Hot96_1+Hot96_2
TTAGCGGCCGCGAATTGCCCTGATCATCGAATCCAACATCCGGATGGGAGCATGCGGGAGGTGCATGAGCAGGGCGAAGTGATCGTTCGATGGTTCGAACAAGTCCGGTGGGCATGAGGGGTAGTGTACAGGATGTCACCAGACAGAAATGAGACCGAACAACAGTTGCAACGAACTCCTGAACACAGAACCAGCGGCTTCATCGTCGCAGTATGCGCATTCAGGAAGATGATCGAAAGCGGCTGGCCCACGAACTCCATGACGAGATGGGACAACTGTTGAGCGCAATCAAGATGGATGTCGCCTATATCCAGAAGAAATGGGGCCATAATTCGACCGAACTGGCATCGGTGACAGCGGATATTCAGGATATCGTGTTTCAGGGCATCCAAGGCATCCGGGCAGATCACCCAGCGGTTGCGACCGCCGATGCTGGACCAGTTTGGTCTTCTGGATGCCATACAGGAGCTGGTGGATAAATGGCGACAGCGTAATCGTGATACCAAGATCAGCCTGTCGATGGTGGATGAGATACCGAGGCTGTCGGATCTGCAGGAGATATCCCTCTATCGCTGTGTTCAGGAGGGTCTCACCAATATCAGCCGCCATGCCCAGGCCGATTACGTAACTGTAAGCCTGCGGTTTGAGGATGAATGGCTGGTATTGGCCCTGGAGGACAATGGGCGTGGTATGGACCCCGCTTCGACCCATGATGGTCTTGGACTGTACGGATTGAAGCAGCGTGCCGAGGCCGTTGGTGGTGCTGTATGCTGTCGGTCGGTGGGCGGGCAGGGTTTCTGGTTGAGTATGGTATTGCCACTCGCCCCGGCGAAGCTGGACGGCAATGACTGATGAGCTGTTGTCGGTTTGGCTGGCCAATGCATCGTCGTTGGTCACTCTGGGAGTGGGTTATTGTCCAGAAGGGGCTCCGGTTCCCGAGCATGCAGCGTTTGCCAATCATCCAAAGCAGTGATGACTCTTATTATGAGTGCAGGAAAAACATACTATTCTCTTGGAATGCCCCATCAGAAAACCACTATCATGCTGGTCGATGACCATTCCGTGGTTCGAGCCGGTTATCGGCGTCTTCTGGAGATGCAGCCGGAATTCCAGGTGGTGGCTGAGGCAGGTGACGGACCAGAGGCCTGTCGACAGTATCACAAACATCACCCGGATCTGGTGATTATGGACCTCTCCCTGCCGGGGCATGGGCGGGATGGAGGCCGCCAGACGGATGCTTTCTCACCACCCGCACGTGCGTATCCTGATCTTCACCATTCATGACAGCAGCGTCTTTGCAGAACGCGCCCTGAGGATGGGGGTGTCGGGTTACATTACCAAATCCAGCGATCCGGACGTTCTGCTGGAGGCAGTGGCTCAGGTGGCGGCAGGTGAGACCCTATCTGGGACCGGATATCGCGAAAGAGCTGGCACTGCGCCAGATCAGCAAGAATAACTCACCGCTCAGCCAGCTCTCTGCCAAAGGAATTCGGGATCTTCCTAATGATGGCGGCGGGCAACAAACGGGCCACCATTGCAGAGACTCTGCACATCAGTGTCAAGACCGTCTCCAACTATGCCCATCAGATCAAGAAAAAACTGGGCTTATCCACTGATGCTGAGGTCGTTCACCTGGCAATCCGCCACGGCCTGATCAAAACCTAGTCGCGCAGCAAACAGCCTTAGGTAAAGGGAGTGGAGTCAGGTTTGATGGAAATCAGCGGCACTGAATGCCCCGTTGCTTCGATCAAATTTGACTCCGACCCCTAAGACGTAAGCTCTGGTAGAGCTGCGTGTATGGGCGAGAGAGGGAAAAGTTCCTGATAAAAGAGGGAAAAAGTCCCGGCATTTGTAGTGACGATAACAGAAGTTTTCTGTGACTGCAGGCTATACAGTGATCCGTTTCCAGGTCGCTATCTCCATATCAATCAAAGAAATGATTTGGAGGACCCTCGCGCACGGCAAAGCGCTTTGGGTTGATTTTTGGATTACAGAGATCACAATTGAAGCATACGCACCCCCAACCTCCATGGTTGTTCTCCCTGACCCTGTTGGGCAGTGTCCTGTTGATCGCCATGAGCCTGCTGGTGATCATCGGCTGGGCGTTCGACATTCAGGGCCTGATCCAGCTTCGGGGCATCACTCCCTCCCATGCAGCTCAACACCACCCTCGGTTTTATTCTGATGGGTATGGGCTTCTGGTCCCTTGCGCATCAGAGGTCTCTCCTGGCTTCCATATTTGGTCTGCTGGTTATTGTGCTAGGGATCGCAACTGGTCTTCAGTATCCCATGGGGGCGGATTTCGGTATCGACCAGCTACTGATGGAACAGCCCCTGCAGCACGGGGTTTCAAGCCCGGGACGTTTGGCACCCAATACCGCACTGGCGTTTGCCCTCAGCGGTATAGTCCTGCTCAGCCTCTCCTTCACCAGGCATACCGGCTGGTTGGTGAGTCTGGGGCAGGTGGCTGGACTCCTCATCAGCTATCTCGCACTGGAATCGTTGGTTGGCTACATGGCGGGGCTGGAATCCGGTTATGGCTGGTTCTCGTTTACCCGCATGGCCCTGCATAGCGCCTTTTTGTTCTTCTGTATCGGTGGTCTGTCAGTCGCCTGGACGAGCTGGGAACTGATATCGATATGGCGTCGCCAGACGTGATGAGGGTCTGGATCTGAGCAACTGGCTCGATTCCGCGAAACAGGCGCGCTTGCGGATCCTGTGGAATGTAACCCTGATTATGGCCTATGGCATCACTGCTGGTTGGAGTCACGGTAAGCCGGGTACTGCTCCACTCGGAATGGCTGCAGGAAGAGAATCACCTGATGCTGCAGGGCGGAAAGGATGGCTGGCGTCGTTCAGGGCCTTCTCCCACGACGCCGAGGGCCAAGAGGGGCTCCTGATGGACTACCTGCGGCATGATGATCGCAACGGGTTACCCCGAGATCCGCACAGTCTGGCGTCTGAGACCCTGATTGCTCGCCGCCAGGGGAACGGGGTTGCACTGGCTGGACGGTTTCAGGGGCACTGGCAGACGTCGAACAGATCACAAAGCCGCTTGCCTATGCGCCGGATGAGGCCATGCGCCGGGCCCTGCAGGGGGAACAGGGGGTCTAATACGGGGCAGGATCGCCAGGGCCAGGGAGTGGCTGTTGGCCTACCGTCCGGTACCTGATTCCAGTCTGGGTCTGGTGGTTGGTCTGTTGGCCGAAGAGATCGTGGCCCCCTATCTTCACGCCTTTCTGTTTGCCGGGGTGCTGGCGGGTCTGGTTATCCTGGTCAGTGCCCTGGCGGTGCTGCTCCGGCTCAATCCCATCATCCGTAGGATCGAGGGGGCCGACAGGCTGGAGCAGATCAACCAGAACCTACTGGCGGAGATCCGGCAGCGGAAGCGGGCGGAAAATGGACTCCAGCAACTGACCCAGACCCTGGAACAGCGTGTTCAGGAGCGGACGCAGACCATCGAGCGGGAGAAGCAGCAGAAACAGATCCTCAACCAACTGCTGCAGATCCACCAGGCAAGAGGTGCGCTGAGCGATAAGCTGGAATCTGCCCTCGCTATCCTCTGTTCCCAGCAGTGGCTGGGTTTGCAGCCCAAAGGGGCGATCGTGCTGATGGAAGAGGAAGGATGTCACCTGCGGCTTTCGGCACAGCTCAACACGCCAGTGGAGCTGCAGAAGGTCTGTAGCAGAGTGCCTGTCGGTGAATGTGCCTGTGGCTGGGTCGTACGGCATGCTCATCCCTTGTTGGCAAGTCAGGCAGAAGTGCAGCTGAAAAGTGGTTGTCGCGCAGGGCTGGAGAATGAGCAGTATCTCTTGCGCCTGATCATCAACGACACTGTGATTGGCGTGCTCATGCTCTATCTGGATGCCGGGCGCCAGCTGGCCGGGCAGGAAACGACCTTCCTTGAGACCGCCTGTGTAACCCTGGCCGGTATCGCGGAAAGGGCCAGAGCTGAAGAGGCCCTGAGCAACAGCGAGGAGCGGTTCTCCCTGGCCATGCGGGGAACCAACGATGGGCTCTGGGACTGGGATCTCAAGGCCAACCAGATCTATTTTTCACCCCGTTACCACGCCATGCCAGGGGTATGCGGAGGAGGGGGTGGTGCAGCCGCCGGAGGCCTGGATGACCCAGGTCCATCCCGATGATGTCGACAACCTGAAGCAGGCCATCAGGCGCCACTTGGATGGTGCCTCCGATCATTTTGTCTGCGAGTACCGGATGCGCCATCGAGATGGCGAGTATCAGTGGCGGCTGAGCCGGGGGCTGGCCCATCCAGGGGAACTGGAAAACGAGCCACATCGCATGGTGGGATCCACCACCGACATCAGTCAACAGAAGGCGATCGAGGAGCAGCTGCTGCATGATGCCTTTCATGATGCATTGACCGGACTCGCCAACCGGGCGTTGCTGGTGGAACGGCTGGGTCATGTCCTGCAAATGGTAAAGAGAAGACCGGATTATGAAGTGGCCATACTATTTCTGGATCTGGATCGTTTCAAACTGATCAACGACAGCCTGGGGCACCTTCTCGGTGATCAGCTGCTGGTGGAGGTGGCCCGGCGTTTGCGTGGCCTGCTACGGAGGGAGGATACGGTGGCGCGTCTCGGTGGCGACGAGTTCGTGGTGCTGCTGGAGGGCATGGATACGGAAGTCAGGGTGTATGAGATCGCCCGCCGCATCCAGCAGGAGCTGGATCGCCCCATCGATCTGAACGAGCATTTGGTGAGGACCGGCGCCAGTATTGGAATCGCCTTTATCGGTGAGGCGTATCATCGTCCTGAAGATATGCTGCGGGATGCGGACAATGCCATGTACCGGGCTAAGGAGCGAGGCGGGGGCACGTTCGAAGTCTTCCGCAGGTGAGATGCACCAGGGCACGATGGCCCGCTTTAACCTGGAGAACGAGCTACAGAGTGCGCTGAACAATGGGGAACTAGAGGTCTACCTGCAGCCCATCGTCAGGCTGACGGATCACTGCATCCGGGGGCTTCGAGGCTCTGCTGCGCTGGCAGCATCCTGAACGGGGCTGGTTGTCACCTGCTGAATTCATCCCGGTGGCTGAGGATACCGGGTTGATACTGCCCATCGGTACCTGGGTTATGCACCGTGCCTTCGGTTTCCTGAATGAATTGAAGGCTCACTATCCGGAGGATGTTTCACCTCGGATCAGCATCAACCTGTCACCGCGACAGCTCACCGATGCCAAACTGGTCAAGACGGTGAAGAACCTCCTGACCGGTCACGGGATCGATCCGGGCCTGGTGCAGCTGGAGATTACAGAGTCCGTGATCATGAAAGATCCTGGAGTCGGCGGCCCAGGTGCTGGGCGAACTCAAGGGCCCTGGGTATCAGACTCAGCATGGACGATTTCGGGCACCGGTTATTCTTCGCTCAGCTATCTGCACAATTTTCCCCTGGGACGTGCTCAAGATCGACCGCTCGTATCATCACACGTATGTGGGGAGCATGACGCGTAACGAACAGATGATAAAAACCATCCTAGATCTGGCAGACAGTTTCGATATGGAGGTGGTGGCCGAAGGTACTCGAGGAGGAGTGGCAGATGCAGCGCCTGCGGGAGATGGTGCTGTAGTTATGGCCAGGGTTTCCTGATGGCTAGACCGATGCCGGTCGATGAGATTGCGCGGTTTTTGCAGGATCAGGCTGAGCTGGGGAGGACGTGTGCCTCCAGGTCTGCAGCAATGTAGCTGTAGAGATTTGCCACTGCAGATTTTACGCCCCCATTTCGGAAATGGAGGAAGGTTACAAAGGGATGCATTGCTATGAAGATGAGCACGCTTTTGGTCCGGGAGGAGATGACATCAATGCTTCTGTTGGGCCTGCTGACACTATCGGTGGCAGGGACCGGTCTTGGCATAATCAGCCTGCCGATGCAGAGCCTGTTGCTACTTGCCGGAATGGGGCTGTTCAGCCGCTACCTGGCGGAGTATCGGTAAGTCGCGGAGCGCGCTGGAAGGGATCTCGAGGCTTGCGGACGCACTGAACGACGGCCACTTTGACTATCGTATCGGCTCGGCAAGCCGGGGGGGGCGCCTCGGCGATATCGCAGACCGGCTGAACAGCGCACATGGCGCGGCTGGATGGCCAACTTCGCCGGACTATCCTCCAAGGTCTGCAGGAGACCGTATCGGGTGTCTACCGTGGCATGACCGATCAGGGTGAATCCGATGCAGGGTTTTCTGCGCCCTGCTGGGGCAGGTGGATGGGTCAGTTGCAGCAGATCAGCGGCCAGGATGAAGGAACATGAACCGGACGCTCCTGCTGGCCAACCTGAGTGAGGTCAGAGGTCAAGGTTGATC
>AASF01002131.1 GCA_000168735.1 Candidatus Endoriftia persephone str. Hot96_1+Hot96_2
AGCGGCGCGAATCGCCTTGATCCAAAATATCTTGAGATGTTCAAGGGCTGCGGGCATGGGCGAACCGTCAAACGGTAAGATCCGTAAGTTGATCCCTGAGTACCTGAAGACCCTGACCTCTCGCGGAGCGCCTATCGATACCGGCAAGATGTCCGCTGCAGCCAAGCGCGGCAAGAAGGTATTCGCGGGTAAGGGTGGCTGCATCCAGTGCCACAACGGTCCGCTGGCCTCTGATGGCAAGGCCCATAATACCGGTGTTCCCGAGAACTTTGATGTCTTCCTCGATCCGATGAACCACCAGGCATTCCTCGCCTTTGCGATGTTTCAGGGTATCGAGAACTACATGAACCTGAAGCGTGATCCGGGTTACTACAACGTCACCCTGAATGCTGACGACATGGGTAAGTTCGTGACTCCCAGTTTGCGTGATGTTGAAATACACCCCGCGCCCTACATGCACAAACGGTATGCTGAAGTCGCTGGATGATGTGATCGCCTTCTACAACAAGGGCGGTGGCAAAGATAGCCGCAAGAGCAAGTTGCTGAAGCCTCTGAAGCTCTCCAAGCAGGAAAGACGCGATCTCAAGGCATTCCTGCTCTCCATGTCCCGGTGAGTCTCTGACCAGCAGTAAGTATGTCTGGAAGGAAGCCTATCCGGCTGAGTATCCAGTGATCGAAGACTGGACTCAGGTCAAGAACTAAACGTCGAGGAGACAGCGATGAGTAAGATGAAACAGACTCCGACCCTGTTGGCCGCTGCCATCACGACAGCACTGCTGGCCGGTTGCGCTGCCCAGGTGACGGCGGAACAGTCCGCTGCCCCGGCTGCAGCGCCGGCAGCCGCAAAGATGGCCAAAGGGCCTGCGCCTCTGGCGCCTCTGCCTGCGCCGCCAATTCCGCCGGACAATCTACAGAGCCCTGAAAAGGTCGAATTGGGCAAGATACTCTTTTTTGATCCGCGTCTCGGTGGTGATGCCTCTACCGGTTGCTCCACCTGCCACGAACCCGATCAGGGCTGGGCATGGGCTGAGGACTTCTCCCGTGGTTATCCCGGTACCGTCCACTGGCGCAACAGTCAGACCGTGGTCAATAGCGGTTACATGCCCCGCCAGTTCTGGGCTGGTTCCGCCTCTTCCAATGAGAAACAGGCACGGGGTGCTGCCAGGGGTGGTGTGGCCGGTAATGGCGAGGCCGACATCATGGAATCACGGCTGAGACTGATTCCTGAATATGTCGAGCGATTCCGTGATGTATTCGGTACCGAGTGGCCCTTGGTTCGCGACGCCTGGCGTGCCATCTCCGCCTTTGAGCGCACTTTGAACAGTCGTGGTGAGTATGAGTCCCAGGTGGATAAGTACCTGAAGGGCGACAAGAGTGCACTGAACGCTGAAGAGATCAAGGGCAAGGCCCTTTTCGAGGGCAAGGCTGGCTGTATCCAGTGCCATAACGGCGCAGTGGCCTCTGATCAGGACTTCCACAATATCGGTGTACCGCCGAACAAGCGATGGGAAGAGGATGGCCCTGGCACAGATCACCTTCCGCTTTGAGCAATATGCCAAGGGTCAGACTCAGGAGGGCTACCGTAAGGCCAAGTCAGATTGGGGCTTCTACTATCGCTCCAAGAACGCATGGGACAAGGGTAAGTTCCGCACCGCACCGCTGCGCTACCTGAGTTACACCGCGCCCTATATGCACAATGGTGTCTTCTACACCCTGGAAGAGGTCGTCGACTTCTACGATCGTGGTGGTTTTGATGAAGAGGGACGCACTACTCTGTTCCCAGAGAACAAGAGCAAGCTGATTAAACCGCTTGGTCTGACCGACGACGAGAAAGCAGCTCTGGTGGCGTTCCTCGAGGCGATGTCCGGTCCGGAGATCACCATAGAGAAACCCAAGATGCCCGAATATGCACCGCTCTTCACCAGGGCTGAGCTTGAAGCGGCACAGGAGGCAAAATAATGTCTGATATCGAGAAAAAAGACGAGACTGCAGCAGATCACGGCAAGTGCATGCTCAGCCGTCGTCAGTTCCTGATGTACAGTGGTTCTGCGGCAGCCGCAGCAAGTACTGTTTCGATCAGTCTGTTCCCTGGCCAGGCCGCAGCAAAGGCCCGTGTCGTGGGCTATCCGCGCAAGAAGATCGGCCAGCTCAGTGCCCTCAAGGATAACGAGCCGCTGAACTTTAATTATCCCGATGACAGCGCGATGAATATGCTGGTCAAGCTGGGTGGCGTGAAGGCTGGCGGCGGCGTTCCGGGGCCTCACAGCGCGAATGTTGGTGGCCTTCAGCTACCTCTGCACCCACCAGGGCGGCAACATGATTGGCAAGTATCAGGCGGTGGGCAACCATCGGGTACTGGGCCCAGTGCCCGCTGCACCTTTCTTCTACCTATGATTCTGACGCGTTTCACGGCATTTCATCGTCTCCGGACAGGCTTACCAGAGCCTGCCCCAGGTGCTGCTGGAGGTGGACGGCGACGATATCTATGCCGTTGGCATGATGGGCCTGATCTTCGGGTTCGTAACGAAAATCTATCGGAATCCTGAGGAGGAGAATAGACCCACTGGCAACTAAATATTACCTCCCTGAGGATCATACACCGCTGCCCGCCGAAAAGCGCGGATGTGATGACCACCTGTTGCGACTACTGCATCGTGGCCTGCGGTTATAAGATCTATCGTTGGCCGGTAGGTGCGCCGGATGGTGGCCCGAAGGCACTCAGAGAACAGCACTTCAATACTGATTTTCCTTCTGGTCCGCTGCAAGCTTGGGTGGCTCCCACCCAGCACAACGTCGTGATGCACAAAGGACGTCCCCACAATGTGGGTGATCATCCCGGATAAGTGACTCCAAGGGTCGTCAACGTATGGCGGTGACTCCTCGATCCGTGGCGGCTGTATCGCGCAGAAGTGCTACAACCCCGGACAAACCGACCAACTGACCGCCTGACCTCGCCCCTGGTGCGGATCAACGGTACTCTGCAGCCGGTGAAGCTGGGACTTCGCCCTTGGATATCGCCGGCGACGTGGCCAAGCATGTCATCAAGGGAGCACGGTGCCAACGCCTACAGCGTCAAGACCTACTCCTACCAGTACTTCGAGAATACCTACGCGATCAAGAAGTTTGCCCGTCGTCACATCAAGACCGCGGCGTTCACCTTCCACGATACGCCCTCTGATGTGACCTCCACCCCCGGGCTTCCGGGGATGCAGGTTTCGACAACTTCGGTCCGGCCTACAAGGACTGGGGGGATGCGGATGTCTTGATGATCTGCGGTACCGATCCGTATGAGACCAAGACGATGATCTTCACCCAGTTCATCAAGCCCGCCATCGACCGCGGCCAGAAGACCATTTGGCTTAACGTGCGTGAGACCGCCGGTATCGCCTACGCCAAGAGCCGCGGCAATGCGCTCTTCCTGCAGGTCAACCCCGGTACCGATACCCCGGTATTGGGCGCCATCTCCCGCATCATCCTGGAGAACGGCTGGGAGGATAAGGATTGGATCAAGCACTGGGTCAACGACAAGTGGGGCTCCAGCTCCGGGCTTTGGCCCAGGGTACTCGTAACACCCCCTGCGCAGTGGCGTACTACCTGGGGCAAGTTCCAGACCAATGGTGTCTACGGCAAGAAGGGCTACAAGGCCTGGGTCATGTCCCAAAAGGAATATGAGCCCGAGGTGGCGGCCAAGATCGCCGGTCTCGATGCCAAGGATCTCTACAAGGCAGCCGAGTGGCTGACGGGGGGCTGGCAAGGCGCGTCCCAAGGCGTCCTTTGGTATCGAGAAGGGCTTCTACTGGTCCAATAATACTGGCAACACCAAGGCAATCTCTTCGATTGCCACCATCTGTGGTGCAGGTGGGCGTCCGGGTCAGGTGGTTGGTCGTTTCGGTGTCCACCAGCGTGGTGGTGCCGGTGGTGGCAGCTATCCGCGCAATAGGTCACCGGAGAAGGTGCCGGGGCGCCGTCGTCGCTCCCCTGGATACCGACTCGTTGGCTCTATCTCAGGCCACACCCGCATGGCGCATGTCATCGGCACCACCTGGATCCAGGCGATGACTGGCTCCAACGGTCTGCACGCCAAGTTCGAGGAGCTGGTGACCAACAATCCAAACCAGGTCACCTCCTGGGAGAAGGATGAGATCATCAAGACCCTCAAGGCACGTGCCGACTCCGGTGGTACCGTGGTGATCGACCAGGATATCTACTTGCGCGATCCGATCGGCGCCCGCTTTGCGGATATCGTCTTTCCGGCTGCCACCTGGGGTGAGGAAGATCTGGCCCGCGCCCAATGGCGAGCGTCGTATCCGCCTCTACCAGAAGTTCTACGATGCACCCGGTGATGCCAAGCCGGCACTGGTGGATCATCGCCGGGCTGGCCAAGCGGATGGGTTTCGAAGGCTTCGATTGGAAAGACTCCAACCAGGTCTGCGAAGAGTCCTCCCGCTCCAGCCGCGGGTAACCGCAAGGCCTACCACATGATCAAGGTCGCCGCCCATGCCGAGGGCAAGACCCTGCATCAGAAGCTGGCAGAGTTGGGTACCGAGGGCATCCAGGGGCCGACCTTCTACAACTACGAGACTGGCGAGCTGTTGGGGTCGGTGCGGCTGCACAACACCACCATGACTGCAGGAGCAGATCGAGAAGGAAGGGCGCACCAAGGGTGCCAACATGATCAACAAGAAGGGAACCCACTTCAATTCCCAGACCGGTCGTGTGAACATCCAGAAACACCCCTGGAGCCTCTATGCAGACTACTGGGAGTGGATGAGTCCGAAAGAGGACGAGCTGTGGCACACCAACGGTCGTATCAACGAAGTCTGGCAGTCTGGCTTCGATGATATTGAGCGTCGCGCCTACATCACTCAGCGTTGGCCGGAGAACTTCACCGAGATCCATCCGGATGATGCCGCGGCCCGCGGTATCGAGTCGGGTGATCGGGTGATGCTCTACTCCAACCGCGTACCGGTGCACAAGAACACCATCAAGGGTGTGCATGGCAAAGACTTCCAGTTTTCTGAACTGATGAAGAACGGCCATATCGCACTGGAGAAGGGTGCCAACCACGGCGATCGCGATCGTTACGCCACATGTGAAGAAAGGGACACTCTACTCCTACTTCATCACCCAGGGTCAGCCTTCGAATGCGCTGCAGGGGCGCTGTGGTGGATAACATCAGTGGTAACTACAACTACAAACTCGGTGTCTGCAAGATCCAAGAATCTTGGCCCTTCCGAGTATAACGGATGAGTTCCGCAGCATGTCGTTCGCACCGCGTAACATTGTCTGATCACATCTTCACTCTTTACTGAGTGACATGCGGGGCTTCGGCCCCGCTTTTTTTTGCTATGCAGGGGCGAGTCCTATCCTCCTCACTATTTCATGGGCTACACTGGTCTCTGCCTGGAGCCGGCCAGCTCCGATCGGCGTGGAGGAACGCCGCCACACAGGGAGCAAAAGGGGCGTCAGAATCCTGTGGAACCGATAATCAGAGCAGCGGATAGGAGCCACTCTCGTTGCATAACTCACCTGGGTGTTCACGTCTGTTCCCCCGTCTCTCCCTGCTGAGCCATCCATATTGAGGGGATTGCATGATGACAACAGCAGATTCAGATGCTGGTGGAGCCAGCCAGCCTGTGCCGATGCGCAACAAAAATATCATCCTGTGCTCCGATGGCACCGGCAATCGCGGTGGTATTGGCAAGGGTACTAACGTATGGCGACTGTTTCAGGCGGTGGACCGACATGGCCATCTGCAACAGGGGGCGGATGAGCAGGGTGACGATGCACCCTGTGAGCAGATCACCTTCTATGATGACGGGGTCGGCACCTCTGACTACAAACTCCTGAAACTGCTGGGCGGTGGCATGGGCTTCGGTCTCAGTCGTAATATCCGGGACATCTACAGCTTCCTGGTAAAACATTACCAGACTGGCGATCGGATCTACCTGTTTGGTTTCAGCCGTGGCGCCTTCACCGCGCGCTGTGTGGCCGGCCTGATCGATACCTGCGGCATCATCGATGCCTGGTGCAGATGATGATGAGCTGAAGAGGCGGGTGAG
>AASF01002130.1 GCA_000168735.1 Candidatus Endoriftia persephone str. Hot96_1+Hot96_2
CCTCACTAAGGACTAGTCTGCAGGTTAACGAATCGCCTTAGCTTCTCCTGATTGTTGCCGTAAACCAATAATCATACTGATAGCGTAGTATGTCGTCATTCGTAGCGCACTTTCTGCATGCCGGTTGGGTATAGAAAAACTGTACCTGGTTCGCAAAAAGCGGCACTTCACCGGTTGAAATTTCCAGACAACGGGAATCAGGATGCAGGTATACTTTTCGCGCTGTCCGGAGGCAGATTTAGATCGACTATTTGTGACAGATCGGCATCGGGATGGCAATAAAAACAGAACGATCATTATCAGTCAGCGCAAATTCAATTTGGAGTAACACAATGACCAATCCAATCCGTTTTTCTCTGGTTGCCGTGATGGCCGGTGCTCTTAGCCGGTTTGTGGCGGTTGCCAACGAATTACAAACCAGTAGCAGGTAGTGCGCCTGAACAGATCTTCGCCGAGGCCTGCGCCTCGTGCCATGGTGAAAAGGGTAGTGGCAAGTTTGGCTTCCTGCTGAAGATTGCCGGTTCTGACCATGAAGTGGCTGAGATCGCCGGTAAGATCGCGGAAGGGGGTATGGTGATGCCGAGCTTCCCCGAGATTGGTGAGGCGGAGCGGGCTGCCCTGGCGACCTATATCAAAGCCCAGTGATCTGTAGCTGAAGAGGCCGCCCGGCCGGTCCCCCGGTCGGGCGTTTTTTTGTGCCCGGAGTCTGTGTGCTCAGGGGTAGGTCTCCGGGACGAAGGTCTGGTCCGACATCGGTGGGCGCACATAGCCTCTGCTGTCGTGACGTTGCGGCAGTTCGATCGGTTCTGGGGTCAGGTCTTCGTAAGGGATGATGCTCAACAGGTGGCTGATGCAGTTGAGGCGGGCGTGCTTTTTGATGTCTGAATGGACCACATACCAAGGGGCCTGCTTGATATCGGTATGGGCAAACATCTCATCCTTGGCCCTTGAATACTCGACCCAGCGGGTACGAGACTCCAGATCCATTGGGCTCAGTTTCCAGCGTTTGTGCGGTTCTTCCAGCCGGCTCTGGAAACGCCGTTCCTGCTCCTCGTCCGATACCGAAAACCAGTATTTGATCAGGATGATGCCGGAGCGCACCAGCATGCGCTCGAATTCCGGGCAGGAGCGTAGAAATTCGCTGTATTCCTCTTCGGTACAGAACCCCATGACTCGCTCGACCCCGGCGCGGTTGTACCAGCTGCGGTCGAAACAGCACCATCTCACCGGCGGCGGGCAGATGTGGTACGTAGCGCTGGAAATACCACTGGGTCTTTCTCCCGCTCTGTGGGGGCGGGTAGGGCGACCACGCGGCAGATGCGGGGATTGAGGTGCTGGTTGATCCGCTTAATTACACCGCCCTTACCAGCCGCATCTCGCCCCTCGAAGATCACCACCACCTTGAGCCCCTGATGCTTGATCCACTCCTGGAGTTTTACTAGCTCAAGCTGCAGGCGGAACAGCTCTTTTTCATAGCGCTTATTGTCGATCTTCTTGATCTTCCCTTTGTTTGTCTTCTTTTCCGTCACGCTTGGGCCCTCGCTGGGTTGGGAGCACAGCCAGCGCAGCGCTGGCTGTGATTGTGAGCACAACAAAAGCCATTCTAGTCAGGGTATCTGCTCTTTGCTATTGATCCAGGCCATCCAAAGGATATTTCCGACTAGCACTGCCTGGCGTTTCCTGGTGTTTGATTCAGCCCTGTAAGAGAATCGGTCTTTCTATATATTTCAATAAAAATCATCATGTTAAGTTGTGTTTGTTGGCTTGTGTTGGTGCGCTTCCCGCTTCGGTCAGGCTTGAATGTTGGGCTGTCCATCAGGCAGGATTTCCCCCCGCGACTTTGTATCATTGGAGCAGTTATGGACCCTTGAAAGATCCCCCTCGGTCTGAAATCCAGGCGCCCGAAGACCACGGGATGATGAACAACCAGAAGCTTCAGCTCTACATCAATCTGAAGCTGGCCTCTTCCGGACAACCTACGGTATCCCGGTGGCCTCAGCGATGAGTTCATGCACACAGCACAGGATCTGCTGAAGAGTTACCGGGAGAAGAATCGGCTACTGGCCGACTACCTCTGTCCGGTGGATCAGCGCGTCCAAAACTTCCTCAACCGCTATCTCGACGGAGTTGATCAGGAGCCGCTCCCCAGACTACCCAGCCAGACCTTTATTTTGGATCGCCACGGGCATGGCGCGGGAGCTCTCGCTGCCGCTGGGCGAAGACAAATTCAGTTCCGATATCGTTACCAGTTACCGGGTCAAACAGCGGTATGCTACACAATCCGGCCAGCGACCGGCGCACTACCAAGGGATCCTTCCATATCGCTGAGGGTGGCCTGCCGATCCCCGGCGACAAAAAGGCGGTGCCGCGCCTCAGCTTTGGCGCGGCTGCTGAAGATCGCGCTCAATCCGCCCCAAGATCTGCTGACTATTCCCTTTACCGCGACCCAGCCCGAGCCGGCGCAGATGTTCGTTTCGTTGCTGATGCGTCCAGTGGTCTGTCCTGAAATTCCAGGGGCAAGATGGCGAAAAGAGCATGGAGATCCGCTTCTTTGCTCCCGGCAACCTGGTCAGTAACCTCGATTTTGTCGAGAGCATCTTTGGCAATGGTGGCAACCCGTTTCTGCCGGAGTTCGATGCTGGCCTTGACGTGGATCACTGGACTGGCACCACCGGCTGCGTGATTCTCGCGCCACATCTGACCCGCCTCACCAAACGGGAGCTGGGTCTGCCGCACCGGGATGAAGCTAGCGAGCGCCAGCGTCGAGAGGGCATGTGCTGGGAGTCGGAGGATGAACTCTATAACGATGGCCAGGCGTTCAAGATCACCGCACGGGACCGCAGCGGTGTGATCGTCACCATCCTCGCCGACAACTACTACGGTTACTGCAAAAAAGAGGTTAAGACCCAGATCGGCTACTCCGCCCAACCTGTTCGGTCTGGCGGAGGAGGAGCACGCCGGCGGCGCGTTGGCCTTTCCGCGGCGCAACCACGGCCTCGAATATGGTGTTGACTCGCATACCCGCGAGCCGGGCTACAGCCTCACAGAGGTGATCGAAAGCTTTGGCGAGATCATGGAGGTGCAGCCTGAAGGTCACGCCATCGACAAACGGTTTCCCCGAAGTGATCTATGTGCCCCAGGATCTGCGCATGGATCTGCAGGAGCAGAGCATCACCTGGGACTGTGACGGCCAAGCCGCAGCGCATTCGACTCCAGCCGGGCAAGATCTATATCCAGCCCAACGGGCTACAAAGTGGAGATGTCGAAGCATCCGGATGCCCCCTCCTGGCGTCTCATCGGCACCGACCCGGAAGGTACCTTCTGCCACAAACCGAGCACCGTCTCCGGTGGCGGCAAGTCGGAGATCTCCAAGTCCCTGGATGACGCGGTAATCTCCGGGGCCGCTGTTCGTGGACGATCTGCAGGCGGACCTTGACCGGGTAGAGGTGATCTTTTCACGCGACTACTCACAGCGCTTCAAACCTGGCTTTGAACATGAAGATCGGAATCCCAGCCGCAAGCCGCTCAATCCCGAGCGCAGTCTGGGTTCGGTAATCAAGCTGCTGACCCCATCGCCCAGCTATACCGACGAATACAACGAGTGGTTGTCGTTGATTCCGCCGCGCATCCTCGCGCTGGTATTTATGATCAAGCGCTTCTACCTCAACTCATGGGGCAGTAACTGGCGCCGTAATATCACCGTGGATGAGATCGACGGTGCTGCGGGTCACGAGGTCAAGATGTTCGATCGCCAGATCATCGGCTCCTATTTGCGGGTCGGTTTTGACGAGGGCGACAAGTGGCGTCTGTTCAAGGTGCGCCAGGATTTCATCGCCGCCGACAAGGTGCAGATGGAGGACGACATCAGCGCCTCAGTGGTGGTCTCCGCGGCAGCGCTGGAGGGGTGTCCGGAGACGATCAACACCAAGCGCAGCGTCAAGCTGGTGAAGAACTGCGAGTATCGCCTGTTCCAGCGGCCGGACGATGCGATCCACCCCGGCTTCGACAAGCAGACCGAGCTGGACATGACACAGCCGGATAACTTTCTTGCTAACTACGAGCCGCTTACTGGCGAATCGCTTGCCGCGGTGGTCGACAATGTGCTGACGCTGTGCAAACTTCACCGACCCGATGCGCAAACTGCTGCAGTCGGGCCAGTGATGACGGCGCGGGCTATGTAGTCTCCTCCGCCCATCCGCGTCTGGTGGATGGCAAGCCGAGTAAAAATCCGCGCTATCTGCAGACCCGACCTGATCTGTCGAATCCGCTACAGTCCTATGTGGCGGAGATCGGCGCCCGCTTTCATCGCAAACTACCGCTCGACAAGCCGCTCTGCCATCCGGTGGATGCGGTGCTTTGCGGGCGGCGCAACAATCCGCCGGAGCCGGGCATCCGGCGCGCTGGCGGTCTACAATCCGATCCACTACCAGGAGCTGCCCGAACTCTTCATGGACTTCATCTGCAGCCTCACTGGCAAGTCGCCCTCCACCACCGGGGCAGGTAGCGAAGGGGCACTCACCAAGGGGCCGTTCAATGCGCTGCGCGCTACCGCAGACCTCAACAATGCGTTGGTCTCTTTCATCCTCACCGGCTATGCGGGCTTCTCCAGCTCGGCAGGCTACATCGGCCCCGATGTGCGGGTGGATCACGATATCAGCCTGCTGATCCCGGAGGTCTGGGCGAGGCTCTCCGAGGAGGAGCGGGATCCGCAGTTTCTGATCGAGAAGGGCTATCTCGAGCCGCTGGAGTGATTTTGATTACGAAGGCGAGCGGGTGCTGGCAAGCCGTCTCGGTTACCGCATCACCGACCGCTTTGTGCATGGTTTCCTTGTGCAAGATCTTTGACAATCCCAATGCGGTCTTCACCGAGGCAATCCCTGAAGCCGGAGAGCCAGGGCATGGCGGTGTTTGTCCGATGGTGTCAACAACATCGTCGAGGCGCAGCAACGGGTTGCCCGGCAGTATCTGGATGATGGCAGCATTGAAGAGGCCTGCCCGCCGTTGAAGGCGCTGCTCTACATCATGGCGACCGGTGAATACCAGGGGAAAAGCGCCCATGATCCGGCGATCCGCCAGATGTTCAGTCGCGACTACCTGCTGGCGTTCCGACTTGGTATTCGGGGCCGTCTGAAGGAGAAGCAGGCCCGCGAGAGCGTATTGTGGCAACGTAATGTGAGCTACCTGGAGGAGTTCCTCGACAAGCCTGGCTATGCCGACGAAGCGGAACGGCTGGCTATCGAGCAGCGGCTCGAGGTCGCCCGAGAGCGATTGCTGGCAGTGCAGGAAGAGGATTACCTTAACAGTCTGGTGGGCACCTTGGGTGCCGATCCGCTGGCGCCGCCTGCTGAGGCTGTTTGATAACAACGGACGGGAGTTCAAAAGACACTGTCTGAACAGGCCGGGCCGCTAGCGGTTCCGGCCTGTTTTGTTTTGCCTTCCATCTACTCAGAGCTGGTGGCCATCGGAATAATCTCACTTTATTGGCGCAGGGAGACGCCGAAAAAGTTTATAAGAAATTACTAATATGATTGACCTGTAGCAATATTGGCACCGGCGTTTCGGCCTACATTGAAGGTGAAAGATAAAAGCCGCAAACCGTCGCAGGAGGTGCAGTATGAAAGCGACACGCAGACTCTTGACCGCTGCCGCAGTGGCCGCGTTGACCGCAGTGCCGGCAACCTCAGCTGAGGCATGGTGGGGTTGGGGCCCCGGTAGTTGGTGGGATGGTGATGGTTGGGGAGGCTTCAGCTTCTCCTTTGGTTTTCACGGAAGCGGATGGGGCCACGGCTATTATGATCCCTGGTACTACGGTTATTCGCCCTACTATTATGGCCATCCCTACTACGGTTATC
>AASF01002129.1 GCA_000168735.1 Candidatus Endoriftia persephone str. Hot96_1+Hot96_2
ATTAGCGGCGCGAATCGCCTGATCCGGTAAATAATTAACGCCGGAAGCCAGTATGGGGGAAAGCGATTAATGAACAGAGAGCGAACTGATTGAGTCAAGTAGCGGACGCGGCGAGATATATCCAAAGCTGCGGACGGGCGTGCACTGGAGCGGTATGGTGGAAGCCATCACTGAGGCACTGAAGAGCGGAGATCAGGGTCTCGCTGGTTGGCTTTGGGACCTTTTCGGTCAAGAGCGTGCGGCACGTCAGGGACGCAATCCTCAGACCGGCGAAACCATCCAGATTGCCGCCTCCAAGACCCCTTCATTTAAGGCTGGCAAAGCCCTTAAGGATGCCGTAAACTAGCGCGCCTCTTGGGGTGCTTAGCTCAGCTGGGAGAGCATCGCCCTTACAAGGGCGAGGGTCGCAGGTTCGATCCCTGCAGCACCCACCAAATTTGGAGCGGTAGTTCAGTTGGTTAGAATACCGGCCTGTCACGCCGGGGGTCGCGGGTTCGAGTCCCGTCCGCTCCGCCAACATCGTGAAACGGGGTATCGTCTTGATACCCCGTTTTTGTATCCAACATTCGGACCAGATCTGATTCATTATGTTGCAAGCAATCAGGGATAAAGCGCAAGGCTGGATCGCCTGGGCGATCGTCATTCTCATCAGTATTCCTTTTGCGCTTTGGGGCATCCAGGAGTACCTCGGTGCAGGCGCTGAGCCTGTGGTTGCTAGTGTGAATGATGAAGAGATCACTGAGCGTGATCTCGACCAACGCTTCAACACCTTCAGGCAGCAGCTGCGCGAGCGCCTCGGCGCCGCCTACAAGCACGGAGATGTTTGATAACACACGGATGCGTGCCGAAGTCCTGCAGGAGATGATCCGGGGCAGTTTGCTGCGTCAGGTCTCCCACGACATGGGGCTGCGAGTCGGCGACCAGCTGATCAGATCGGCTATCCTCGGTATCGAGGCGTTCCAGGTCGACGGGCACTTTGACAAGGCGCTCTATGAGCGTGGGGTTCGCCTGCAGGGTACCAGTGAGGCGGGCTTTGAGCAGCGCGTGCGCCAGGCTCTGCTCTCTGAGCAACTCTCCCAGGCGGTACAGAATAGCGTGTTTGCTACCCAACGCGAGATCGAAGAGCTGATACGTTTGCGCAACCAGACCCGCGATGCCGCCTACTTCACGCTGCCGGTCGCTGATTTCCTTTCAGATGAAGAAATCCCGATCGACTTGGTGGAGAGCTACTATCAATCCCACCAGAACGAGTTTCTCGCACCTGAGCAGGTCAAGATCGAATACTTGCTGCTGAGCGCTGAGGCGATAGCGCCGACCCTGGACGTGCAGGAAGAGGCGTTGCGCGGCTACTACGAAGCCCATCTCGAGAGCTACGGCCGACCTGAACAGCGTCGTGCCAGCCATATCTTGGTTCAGGTGGCGCAGGATGCTGATGAGGCGACCGTGGCTGCGGCAAAAGAGAAGATTGCGAGTCTGCGCCAGCGGGTTGAGGCTGGTGAGGCATTTGCCGATCTGGCCAAGAGCGAATCGCAAGATCCGGGCTCGGCGGCTGCCGGCGGTGATCTCGGTTTCTTCGGCAAGGGCATCATGGATCCCGCTTTCGAGTCGGCCACTTTCGCGCTCAAGGAGGGCGAGCTGAGCGAGGCAGTGCGCAGCAGCTTCGGTTTTCACCTGATCAGACTGTCTGAGATCAAGTCGGGTGATGTGAAGAGCTTTGAAGAGGCTCGCCAGGAGGTGGAGTCTGCCTACCGCAAGGCAGAGGGCAGAACGACTCTATTTCGAGTATGCGGAGCGTCTGGCCGATCTGAGTTATGAAGATCCATCCAGCCTGGAACCGGCCGCCAGCACGCTCGAGCTGAAGATCGAGCAGAGTGACTGGCTCACTCGCGATGGCGGTGCAGGTGTGCTGAGTTCGCCCAAGGGTGATGGCTGCTGCCTTCTCAGAGGATGTGCTGGTGGAGCACAACAACAGTGAGGTTATAGAGCTCGATCAGACTCGTTCGTTGGTGTTACGCGTGGTCGATCATCAGGAGGCCAGTCTCAAGGCGCTGGATGAGGTCAAGGCGGAGATCATTGAAACGATTCGCCAACAGCAGGCGGCAGAGAAGGCAAAGGCTGAGGCCGAGAAGCGTCTCGCCCAACTGCAGGCGGGCGAATCGATCGAGGCAGTTGCTGGGGACTACTCCACCAAGCAGCTGAGTGGGGTCAAGCGCAGCGAACGTGGTGTTCTCTACAGTTTGCTGAGTGATATTTTCAGTGCCCCGCGTCCCAAGGGATGGCAAGCCAACATTAGGTATCACTAGGCTCGGCAAGGGCGACTATGCGGTCTATGCACTTAGTACGGTGAGTGACGGCAACGTCGAGGTTGCCGACGAGGCGGCGAAACAGCGCGAGATCGACAACCTGAAACGGCTGCAGGGGCGCAGTGACTTCAATCATCTGCTGTATGATATGAAGGGGCCGGGCGAAGATCACGCTCACGCTCCAGTCGGAGGCGACGCAGTAGGCCTGCGGTTTAGGGTCTCAGACCGAGATCCTGAGAAAAAAGCCGCACGACCTGGATAAGGTCGTGCCGGCTTTTTTCATGGAAGGATCAGGCGCTGCCGAGGATATGGTAGCCGGAGTCGACGTAGAGCACGTCGCCGCTGATGCCGGAGGCGAGGTCGGAGCAGAGGAAGGCGGCGGCGTTGCCGACCTCCTGGATGGTGACGTTGCGGCGCAGTGGCACCTTCTTCTCCGCCGCGTCGAGCATGCTCTTAAAGTCCTTGATGCCGGAGGCGGCGAGGGTACGGATCGGCCCGGCTGAGACCGCATTGACGCGGATCCCCTCCGGACCCAGCGAGTCGGCCATGTAGCGCATGGTGGCCTCCAGGCTTGCCTTGGCCACGCCCATCACATTGTAATTGGGTACGGTGCGCACTGCCCCGAGGTAGCTCATGGTGATCAGCGCTGCGTTGCGCCCCTGCATCATGGCGCGGCCCGCCTTGGCCAGGGCGGCGAAGGAGTAGGCGCTGATGTCGTGGGAGAGGGCGAAGCCTTCGCGGGTCAGATTGTCGAGGATGCCGCCCTCCAGATGGTCGCGGGGGGCGAAGGCGGCGGAGTGGACGATGCCGTCGAGGCCATCCCACCGCTTACTCAGTTCATCGAAGACCGCCGTGATCTGCTCGTCGCTGGTCAGGTCCAGCGGCAGCACGATATCGGAGCCGAACTCAGTGGCCGCCTTCTCAACCCGCTTCTTCAGCTTGTCGGTCTGATAGGTGAAGGCGAGCTGTGCACCCTCGCGGTGCATGGCTTCAGCCACACCCCAGGCGATGGAGCGGTTGCTGGCAACGCCGACGATCAGAAAACGTTTGTCTTGTAAAAATCCCAGTGGAACGATTCCTTGGTGGTGTCATCAAAAAGAAACGCGGATAATGCGGGCTACCGCGTGGGCCTGTGCCGCATCCCGGATCTCACGGATCGGCGACGCAATGGCTCGGGCGAAATAATAACGGCGTAAGTTACCGGAAACTCAGCAGATAAAAAAGAGCAGGCACCCGGAGAG
>AASF01002128.1 GCA_000168735.1 Candidatus Endoriftia persephone str. Hot96_1+Hot96_2
CATCAACTCATTGAATAGAAACGATTTTTACGGCATCAGAATCGAATTAATTGAGATAGATCAAGAGAATATTAATAAACTAAATTGAACGTTTTGTTCAATCGTGCAACCCGTTTTTTTCACACCACGCTCTCCACACTGCCATCGACCACCACCCCGTCAGCGTCAGCTATGACAAGGCCATGATTTCCGGCACAGGCAGGGCGGGGATTGAGGAGAAGAAAAGGAGGGTTTCAGAGCCTGCCCTCTGATTCGGGCAGGCTGCAGATAGTCAGAGCCTATTTAAATATGGTTTCGACAGAGAAACCATCACGTTCAAGGATATCCCTGAGACGGCGCAGTGCATCCATCTGAATCTGGCGCACCCGTTCACGGGTTACCCCCAATTCATTAGCCACCTGCTCGAGAGTCGAATTCTCGTAACCATGCAGCCCAAAACGACGCTCCACCACCTCACGCTGTTTGTCATTGAGTTTTAACAGCCAGGTGTCGAGATTGGTATTGAGTCCGTCATTCTGGATATTCACGGTCGGATCCTGGACCCGCTCATCAGGGATAGTGTCGAGCAGCGGCTTGTCAGCATCCTTACCAAACGGTGTATCGACTGAGGTAACCCGCTCGTTCAGGCCGAGCATTCGTTTCACTTCAGAAATGGGTTTGTCCAGCAGGTCAGCAATCTCTTCCGAAGTTGGTTCATGATCAAGACTCTGGGCTAACTGACGCGCCGCACGTAGATAGACATTGATCTCCTTGACCACATGGATCGGCAGACGGATGGTACGGGTCTGATTCATGATAGCCCGCTCAATGGTTTGCCGGATCCACCAAGTGGCATAGGTCGAAAAACGAAATCCCCGCTCAGGATCAAACTTCTCCACCGCACGGATCAAGCCGAGATTACCCTCTTCGATCAGATCCAGCAGCGCCAACCCCCGGATTCATATAACGCCGTGCGATCTTTACCACCAGACGCAGATTGCTCTCGATCATGCGCTGACGGCGCTGGGTGTTCGCCCTTCTGCGCCAAACGGGCGTAATAGACCTCCTCTTCCGCGGTCAGGAGTTTAGAACCACCGATTTCATTCAGATAGAGAGCGAGTCGCATCCATCTGCACATCTGACGGTTCACGAATCGGTACTGCCGAAGACGCTTTCTTGGATCCTTTTTTTCTCCCCCCGCGTCGACTCAGAAACCGGCTTGACAGTCATATTGATAGCCTCTTTCGGCACCGCGCTTATTGATCGCGTCGCCCGAGCTGTTCTCCATCTCCTCTCGCTCCTCACTCATCACCACTCCTCATCTTTGGGGAGCCTCCGAACGAATCATGAACGACAGCCTTGCGGTCCAAATCTCCCACTGCCGCATTGGAAATCTAGGCAATAGACCAATTATTACCTGCGATTCCCGCCTTGCATCGAAAAATTTGACCTCACAATTCTGCTCGTCCAGATTCATTCAGAGGGCTCCTAGCTCTATCTCATCTTCTGCTGAGAATCGATAACCGGGTTGACCGGCTTACCGTTTTTTTCTTATCTCGAAGTACAGCACCGGCTCTGCCCCTCGATTTGGAACCCCCAGTTCAGCGATCCGTTCCCCAGCCTCAACCTGATCACCCTCCCGCACTAGCAGTTTTCGGTTGTAGCCATAGGCACTGAGATAATTTTTATTGTGTTTAACGATAATCAGATTGCCGTACCCCACCAGCCCACTACCACTGTAAACAACCTTTCCAGATGCAGCCGCAGCGACCGGGTTGACCCAGTTTCCCCCTGATCTTTATCCCCTTACGGGTTGGCGTCCCGGGGGCTGGAAAGTCTGAACCACCTTGCCTTGTGTCGGCCAGCGCCAACTTATCTTGAGATTTGTTCTACTATTCCCGGTTTTGGAGGTTGACCTGACCTGGACTGGTGGCGTCGTCGGGGTTTCTGGCCTACGCGCAGGTTTAACCTTAGCCTGTGGCGATCTGGTGGGTGCTGCTTTTCGGGGCGCTGCAGTAACCAGGTGGAGGGATCTTCTTTTCCACCACCGGCCGCTTCTGCGGCGAAGCCAACCGCAACAACTGCCCAGGAAAGATCGGATATTCAGGGGCTTGAACCCCGTTCCATCGTGCCAGTTCACGATACTCCAGATCGTTGCGCCAAGCGATAGAATAAAGTGTATCCCCCCGCCTGACTCGATAGAACCGGGCCTTCTTCTGCTGAGGAGGCGACTGGGTCTTCTTCTGTTCAGGAAAGGATTGGAATTCACGATTGGAAACAGGCGCGCCCACCCCGGAGGTTACGCAACCCGAGAGAGCGCCAGCCACAAGGACCATCCCTATCACAAACAATTGGCGCAACATGCTTATTGCTACTGTTGATCCGTTGAAAAGCAATCTCCTTTATCCCCGTATGACCCTAAATGGCACGGAAGCAAGAACAACTAACCACACCCGTCTTATTCACACTAGCCATACCAGCCCGGCGCCAGACGCTGCGATCCACTATAAATAGGCAGTTACATAATAAGGAAGATCACCGCAAACAGCACGATCAGCATCCAGCCTAGCCGATCCACATACCTGTGCAGTGCCACCTCCATGCGCTCGCCTCCCCAGGCCATCAGCCCCGCAACCAGGAAAAAACGCGCACCCCGCCCCACCAGCGAAGCTAGCAGAAAAGGGAACAACGCCATTGCGATCACCCCTGCCGTGATAGTGAATACCTTGTAGGGAATCGGCGAAAAACCAGCCAGAAAGATCGCCCAGAAGCCCCACTCATCGAACCAGATCTTGGTATGGAGATACTTCTCCCAATAGCCCAGCTCATGCAACCAGGGTTCGATCAGCTCAAACGCAAACACACCGATAAAGTAGCCCAATAGACCACCTAATACCGAAGCAG
>AASF01002127.1 GCA_000168735.1 Candidatus Endoriftia persephone str. Hot96_1+Hot96_2
GCGTTGAGAGACAACACAGGATCGGGCAAGGCGCCAACCTGACTCGGCCGATGAGCGGCGGCCTCTGCCCTGGCCTGTACCTCAGCGAGGCCGGGAGTGTCCTGTAACGCCAGGCTCACCGCCTGGC
Organism: Candidatus Endoriftia persephone str. Hot96_1+Hot96_2; assembly: GCA_000168735.1. GTDB lineage: Bacteria > Pseudomonadota > Gammaproteobacteria > Chromatiales > Chromatiaceae > Endoriftia > Endoriftia persephonae. The sequence goes on from AASF01002127.1 coordinate 128, forward strand.
CGATCGACAAGGTGCCGGCCGCCTGGCCACTCTGCCAGATCAGACCGCACACAAGGAAAAGGGCGACACGCGCCCGGCGTTGCGGAAAAGAGAACATCAATGAAAACCTGCTGTTTGGTTCGGGTCTGGCAGCAGGGGGTTCCCCATCCCCAAGCGAATTCGAGCTGGTCCTGGCGGACGCTAAAAGATCAGAGGGTGGAGAACGGGATGCTGCCGGCTGAAACGCTGGTCAGACAACAGGTGGGTATCAGATACGCAGGCAGCAGAAACTCAGGCGCGGGGGGATGGGAACCGGTGGGGCTGAGAAGGAGAACAGGATCTCGTCACGCGGGTGGCCCCCTGACCGGACGCAGATCCGCCAGATCTTTAGAGACCAGAACCGACCGATCGATGCGTTCGAAGCCCAGGAGATCGGAATCGCGCTGCGGCAGGGCCTGCCGCAGGTTGAGATGGCCAGTATCACAATGGCATTGAAGATCCGCCATCTTGGGCATATGGCAATGGTGACCATCCGCCATGACCCGATGAGAATCCTCTCCCATCGGCATGGAGTGCTGCCCGAGGCCAGCCAAGGCACCCTGCCCCCAGGACAACAGCAATACCACCACTAACATCCAGGTGGTCAATCGCAGATTGTTGTCGTGGGTCAAGGACATCTTAAAATGTCTTACTTCTCAAAGCGTTCATTATGTTTCAGATAGAGACACGACGGGTAACGAAGGGTTCCATCATTGCGTGCTGGATTTGATCAGATATCGTGACCGGTCACAAGTCTGTCCCATCCCTACCGATCCACGGTCGATTTACCTGACACATCGATCCGGTCAGTAACTCTACGCCCATGCCATTTCACGAGTATCGTGGCAATGATCGGCACCAATGTCAGCCCACCCAGCAACAGCACGCTAGCAAGCACCTGCTCCAGGCTCGACGAGGTCAACTCACCGCCGAAGTGGGCCAGCAGAAAACTCGCGGGGATAAGACCTGTCAAGGTCGCTAAGGCAAATCGCCAGGTCGTGATTGGGGTCAACCCGGCGCCATAGCTCACCAGATCGAAAGAGAGGAAGGGTATCAGCCGCGAAAACCGGAATACCCATACCCAGTCAGCGAAGATTCCTGGGAAGCCCATGCCAAGCCCAATTCTCAAGCGGCTGCCGAATACCCTAACCATCAGCTCATAACCAAGCAACCGGGGCAATCCAAAAAGCTCCCATTGCCCCGCTGGCGGCACCAGCCACCACATAGACAGTGCCCCAGGTATGCCCGTAGTCGGCGCCGGCCGGCCAAGGCAATCGGTGCGCTGGGAATGGGATTGATAATGATGGCTATCGCCATCAGAACGATAATCGTGACCGGCCCCCAATACCCCAGTTCCGAAATCCAGGCTTTCAGCTCATCGACATCTGTGACAGTGGCCAGCATCCCAAGCTCCTTTAGCAGGTAGTAAGCAGACACAAGAACCAGTACCAAAAGCCCGAGCAAAAGGATTCGTCGAATAACGGGATTCATCCGGTCATCTTTCACGACAAGTGTAAACAGAAATGCATCACCCACCCCTACTATTTGGGTGGCTTATTGCAACAGGCCGGAGGCGGTGCATGTGCATTGTCTCTGGCATTGGTATCGGTAAATGTCAAACCTACTGCCCTTAAACCGACACCACCAATTGTCTAACGGGCGGGAAAGCCGGCGCTTTCCAGCGCCTCCACAATGGCTTGGTAAGCCGACTGGCTGGCGTCGTATCGCACGATGAGCTGGTGTTTTTCCACATCCGTAGCCATATTGCGGACACCCGATAAAGCACGGACTGCATCTTCCACTGCCATCGCATCGGCAGCATGAACCAGTGCCGGTATCTTGATCCTGCGCCTGACCTTCCCAGGTGCCTACAGGTTTCATGGAATCTTGCGTTTTCATCACTTACTCCGGACTCTATTCAACCACCCAAATCCTCTCGTTTTTTCTCGAACTCCTCTTGATCAATCTCACCCCTTGCATAGCGCTCCTTCAGGATGTCCAGTGCAGACTTTTGCGTTTCAGGTGAATCATTACTACTCCCCCCAGCCGCCTTTACAGCCCACACAATCACAACGATCAAAAGGATCCAAAACAACCACATAAAGCCACCGCCAAAACCCATACCAAAACCGTTTCCCATCATGATCTCCTCTTCGTTAAATCGTTACTCGCCTGAGTCTGAGTGCATTACCAATCACGGACACCGAGCTAAAGCTCATGGGCGGCCGCAGCAAGTATCGGTGATAACAACAGACCAAAAACGGGATAGAGCGCACCGGGCGGCTACCCGGGCACACCGGAGAGAATTGTAGATAAAGGCGAAGAAGAGGTTTTGGCGGATATTGGCGCATGGTCGCCCGGCTTAACCGCCTGGCACGCACGATGCCGCGCAGGTCACCCTTGACCAGGGTCACGCCGGCGCTCTCCATCGCCACATCGGTACCGGTACCCATAGCGATACCCGACATGGGATTGCGCCAGAGCTGGGGCGTCGTTGATGCCATCTCCCGCCATCGCGACCGTATGACCCTCCGCCTGGAGCTTTCTGACGATCTCGGCCTTCTGGTCCGGCAGCACTTCGGCCTCGACCCGGTCGATACCAAGCTGGTCAGCCACAGCCTGAGCGGTCGTTTGATTATCAGCCCGTCAGCATGACCACCTTTACACCCTCGACATGCAGATCAGCGAATGGCCTGTGGTGTAGATGCCTTGATGGGATCAGCCACACCAATCAGTCCGGCAGCCTGACCGTCAATGGCCACGAACATGACCGTCTGTCCCTGTGCGCGACCAATTTCGGCCTCTGCAAGCAAATTGCCCGAATCAATCGACAGCCCCTCTAGCAGTGTGAGGTTGCCGAGCGCCACCGTTCGCCCATCGACAGTGCCGGTCACGCCTTGGCCTGTGATCGATTCGAACCGGTCAGTGGAAGCCAAGCTGACACCCCTCTCCTCGGCACCACGGACAATGGCCTCCGCCAGCGGGTGTTCACTGGCCCGTTCCAGACTGGCGGCGAGACGCAGCATCTCATCTTCTTCGAAACCTTGGCTGACCTGAATGGAAACCAGCTGCGGCTTGCCCTCGGTCAGGGTGCCAGTCTTGTCCACGCACCAGGGTGTCCACCTTCTCCATAATCTCCAGCGCCTCGGCGTTCTTGA
>AASF01002126.1 GCA_000168735.1 Candidatus Endoriftia persephone str. Hot96_1+Hot96_2
TGCCAGCCTCTACGAAGACTATAACAACAATCTCAAAGAAGCCGGTGTGCTGCCTCATCTGCGCCCGGCTGTGCGGAAATCTGAAAGCGCTGCCAGTCAGCCCAAGGCAAAGCAGGAGTCCCAGGCGGATGACGCACCCCAGACCAGTCAGGAGCTGGGCGAGGAGCTATTCGGTTCGATACTCGACCTGATGTCGAACCGGCGTCATGCTGGTCCACCCCACTCCACCCTCGGCTCAGCCGATGACCACAAAGCCCGCCCCAAGGGGGAGCTGCCCTCAGACAGCATCTACCACAATTACGCTTCGGCAGCTACGCCAGCTGATCGCCAAGGGCCCCCGGTCGCCAAAGAGAACATCGTCTCCGCACTCAACGAGATTCAGCCGGAGGCGCACGGAGACTATCTGCCTGACCTGCAGAGCGCCACGCCCTTCATTCCCCAATGTGGAGGCTCGACGAGCAGTTTCTCGATCGCATCAAGCAGACTCTGATTCGAGGAACGCCACAAGCTCTACAATCAGGTCGACCGTAACCAGCTCGACACGGTGGACGAAGACACTATCGACCTGGTCGGCATGCTGTTCGAATACATGCTGAACGATCCCGGTCCTGCCTGCGGTCGCTAAGGCACTGATCAGCCATCTGCACACCCCCTACCTGAAGGTCGCCATCATCGACCGCAGCCTGCTGACAGACTCCAACCATGATGCAAGACTGCTACTCGACAGTCTGGTTGAAGCCGGCAGCCACTGGATCGACGAGCACAACCTGAAACGTGGCATCTACCCCGCCATGCAGGACGTGGTCGACACCGTATTGAAGGAGTTCACCGACAACATCGGGCTCTTCTCCGAGCAGCTGAACTCATTCCGGCTGGAGATGGATAACTTCCGCAAAAAGACTGAGGTTCTCGAGAAGCGTGCTCAGGATTCAGCCAAGGGTCGGGAGAAACTCACCATCGCGCGGCAACGTGCCAGCCAGGAGATGAAGTGCACGCACCTTCAACGCCTCCCTGCCGCAAGTCGCCAAGGATTTTCTGGTTCAGACCTGGACCGACAAGCTTATCTTCATCCTGCTGCGTCATCCGGACGGCGAGCTTAGTGAAGACTGGAAAGAGGCCTTGCGTGTCGCCGACGAACTCACTTGGGCATTCGAGCCGAAAAGCTCGCAGAGTGAGATGTCCGACCTGGAAAACAGCCTCCCCAATCTGCGGGACTCAATCCAGGAGGGGCTTGAATCCCTCGGAGACATCCATCAGGAGAAGAGCAAGGCGCTGTTTGAGCTGCTCGCCACCCCAGAGTCAGCAATTGCCGCCGGTGCCGCCGTACTGGCCGAGCCGCCGTCAAAGGCAGCTCTTCCCCATACCGCATCCGAACCAGTAGAGATCACCGGCACATCCGCAGACATCGAAGAGGCAGAGGCTGAACAGCAGGGAGCCGAAATCCCGCAAGATGAACTGGATATGATGGAGAAGTTGCGTAAGGTGGAGTACGGCACTTGGTTTGAACTCGACGATCCCACCAGTGGGGAGAACAAGCGGGTCAAACTTTCTTGGCTGAGCCCGCTTACCGGTTCCTGTATGTTTGTCGATCGCGCTGGTGTACAGACCGCCATCAAACCCTTGCGAACCCTTGGCGCAAGAGGTCATCGCCGGCAAGTCCCGGATGCTTGAAGAGAGCAATGACCCGTTTGTCGATCGCACCCTGCACGCCATCCGCCGTATGCTGCAACGCTCCGCTGCAGGCAACCGAAGACCTGGCCAGCGAACTTCTGGAAGAGGACTCATCCGAACCAGAGAGCGAGTTGCAGTTCCGCCCGTGAAATAGACAGAAACAATGGTAGAAAAACGCACCCCTGTCGCGAAAGATCGCAAACGATCGTCTGGTTATCAAAGACCAGATTAGCGGATCCAAAGTCGGCACCGTGGTCAACATCAGCGCTGCTGGCTTTATGCTGCTGAGGCGAAAAAGCGATTAAAACCGGCAACATCTATCAATTTGACCTCCTGATGCCCCAGCTTGTCGAGCAACACAGCCAGATCAGCTTTGGCGCTGAGGCGCTCTGGTGCCAGTGAAGCCGCCCAGGCCGGGAGCTACTGGACCGGCTTTCAGATCATCGACATCTCCAATCGTGACGAGGCGATCATCAGTAAACTGATTGAAGGCTGGAGCATCCCAGGAGTAACCAGCCCCCCAATGGGGCCCCCGGGTCAGCGTTCTCCTGCCGCTACGCAATGCTGCGGCCACTCTGCGATGAATGTATCACCTCGATACAGTCCCAATCCCTCCAGGATTTTGAGCTGCTGGCGATCAACGACGGCAGCAGTGATCAGACCCTGGCCATTCTTGAGCGATATGCAGACAGGGACCAACGCCTGCGCATCTTGAGTAACCCTGGCAAGGGGCTGGTGGATGCACTCAATTACGGCCTCGCTCAGGCCGGCTCCCCACTGATCGCCCCGCATCGACGGGCGACGATCTGCATGCATACTGAACGCCTCAGCCTGCCAGCTTGCTTTTCTACAAACAGAACCCGAAAATGTCACCCTGGTTGCCAGCCAGGCAAGAATCTTCCCCGAGGAACAGCTCCAGGCCGGCTTTCGTGAATATATACGCTGGCAAAATCGCTGCCTCTCGGCAGCAGAGATCGCGCACAATATCTATATCGAATCCCCCTTCCCCCATCCCTCGGTGACCTTTCGCCGCACGCCGACCATCCAGATCGGTGGCTACCGCCAGGGCCCCTTCCCTGAGGATTATGACCTGTGGTTAAGGCTGCATCAGGCGGGGACACCGGGATGGAGAAACTGCCCCATAAACTGCTCGACTGGCGCGAAAGCCCAGGCCGAGTATCGCGTACCGACCCACGCTGCAGCCGGGAAGCCTTCGACTCTCTGCGCGCGCGCTATCTGGCGAAAGAGCCACGACTGCTGGAACGCCGCCATGATCTGGTTGTCTGGGGGGCTGGGCGCCAAGACCCGTAAGCGTTGCCGATACCTGCTCGATTATGGCTTCAAAGTAAACGCCTGGATCGACATCGACCCACGTAAGATCGGCAATCCGGATAGACAACGCACCTCGTGGTTGACCCAGAGTGGCTAAACCCAGGAAAAAACGCCCATTTGTCGCGTGGGTTCTAACGTCAACAATCACGGCGGCACGCGAGTTGTATCGGGCGAGCAGCTTTCGAGCTTTGGATATCTGTGTGGAAAAAGACTTTCTGATGGTCGGCTGAAGCCGATCAGTTGAGCATTGCCTGACGGTTCTCCACGATAGACGCCCACGCACCTTTTCGACATATTGCTGAGTCTACAGGAAAGGGAGGGATCAAGGGCGAATTCGTTTA
>AASF01002125.1 GCA_000168735.1 Candidatus Endoriftia persephone str. Hot96_1+Hot96_2
TTGATCAGTAACTGGGTGAGTGGCCCCATGTCGGCAAAGCTCTCCTGAGCTGAAATCGGTACGACCTCCCGGAGGCCGGTCGCTGGGGCGGGATCAGATTCTTGTCGATATCGTAGGTTGGGTTGAGCTCGACGCTGACAATCTCCCTAGAAGATTGAAACAACTGCCGCCAAAATCAGGTCGTTTGGATGGCCTGAAACGCTACCATAAAGGCAGGCTAAAATCATTGGAAAATCCTTATGTGGTAATAAGATAAAAGGTGCGCTGATATTTCCTATTGGCGGTGAAATCGCCGTATTATAGTCGCTCCGCAATAGAGGGCTGCGGTGCAGCGTGGCCAGCCGCAATTAAGGGAAGAGCATGTACAATCGCAACAGCAACCCAATGGCCCTCGATGTCGAGCTATCGGATCGAAAGCCGGATGCTACGCTACAGTACCTTCGTGCCAAAGCTCTACAATCTGTGCCGCTCCCTTGGCTTCGAGCATGGCAAGATCATGCCGTCGCGGGCCTTCTGCTCGGATGAGAGCCAAGGCTATCCGATCATCCTGATCGCCAAGCACTTCAACAGCTTCCCCTTCAACCACGGCTTGGTGGGCGGCATTGTCGCCACCGACCGTCACGGCCCGCACGCCCATCACGGCAAGGACCTGATCATCATTCATGCCAGCCATGTGGGCTACGATCCGGAGAGCCGGCAGTACGGCCACTATCGGCGGCTGCAGACTGAGGACAACAGCTGCTCCTCCAGCTGTGGCAAGATCGCCGCGGGTGCTCGACTGGTACCAGCGCGAATACGACTTCGCCAGTGGACAACATCCACGTCTTCAAGGAGGAGGACGAGTGGCGCATCAGCATCGATAACCAACTGCTGGACGAGTCTCGTGAGGAGGGGCTCTACCTTGATCTGAGTCGCCTAGTGACGATGGACGACGCGGGTCTGATGAACCCGCTCAAGGGTGTTCAGTACCTCCAAGACCTTCCGTGCCTCGGATGAGCTGGCGGGCCTGCTCGACATCAGCGGCACCGGATCAGAACCGACTCCTCTGGGGGATCGTCTGCAGCCCGACTGGGTACAGTTTCAAGCGTCAGATCCCGTGGCGGGAAGGAGGAGGGCCACAGCCATCTGGAGCATAATCTGCTGCCAGTGATGCCTTGGGTGCTCGCAACTAAGTCACCTATGCTGACGGCTGCCAAGGTCAATACCCAAGTGGAGTTTGATCGCACCTACCGCAGTCTGCTGAAAGAGACGGAGTACAAAGGTCGGCGGCTGATGCTGATCTCGGGACTGCATATCGACATCTCACCCAGTCGAGGGGCAGCTCTTCCCACTGACCAAGTTCGTGCCCATGGGCCGCTTATCTGCAGCAGCCGGATGGCGCTCACCGTATCCTGGAGCAGGCATGAGCTGTTCCAGATGCTTGATCAGCAGAGTGAGGAGAACCCTGACCAGACCGACCTAGAGGGCGCAATCTACGCCATGAGTGAGGCGGCAGAGGTGCGCCCGCCCACTGAATAGCGCCACTCGGCACCTACGGAGCCTCTGATCAAGTCATGAACTTGTATCTTGCGCCCAGAATATCCAGTTTCTGCGGTTGCAAATCTCGNGCAACGGCTCCATGCGTGATTCTACCTCCTGGCATCCAGGCAGTCGTGTCGCAATAGTCAGCTATCCCCGACAGAGATGTAGGGGAGGAGCGTGAGCGGGGGCGCGATAGCCTTACGTGCGATTTACGCCTTTAATCTGAATATTCTGAATCACAATCGACTTCGTCCAGGCTTAGTCCAGGCTTAATCAAAGGCTCCCTAAGCAATCCGTTATCGGCACCTGCCCGGAATTCTATGTCGCCTCGATATAGTCGGGCAGGATGCGTTCCACCGTATCGACAATCGCCTGGGTCTGCGGGTCGATCTCGATGTTGATCCGGTCTCCCGGCTGGCGCGCGCCAATATTGGTACGTTGCAGGGTCTCGGGGATTAGGTTGACATCAAATTCGTTGCCATCGACCTCGCCAATGGTGAGGCTGATGCCGTCGATACCGATGTAGCCCCTTGGCCAAATAGATACTTGCCAAAGGCCTCGGGCAGACGGAAGCGGATGTTGCGGTTGTTCTCCGAGCGCTTCACCGCCACCACTTCGGCAGTGCAGATGATATGCCCGGACATGGCGTGGCCACCGATATCGTCGCCAAAACGGGCGGCTCCGCTCTACGTTGACCCGGTCGCCGGGTTGCAGTTCGCCGAGGTTGGTCAGGCGCAGGGTCTCGCGCATCAGGTCGAAGCTGACGATATCCCCGTCGATCGCGGTGACAGTGAGGCAGCAGCCGTTGTGCGCCACCGAGGCGCCCGGCACCAGCCCCGCCAGCGTTGCCTCGGGCAGGCGCACTCGATGGGTGCGGAAATCGGTCTTCTCGCTGATCTCGACCAGCTTCGGCGGTGCCCTTGGACGATACCGGGTGAACATAGCGGCTCACTGGGGTGGTGGTCAGGCGCTGGGGAGCCGCAGGGGCTCGCTGATCAGATGGCCGACAAACTTGCTCATGTTGTCGAGGATCGCGCCACCGCGGCGAAAGCCGAGCCCACAGGCTTCCCAGACGTAGAAAACGCCGGCCTGATAGTGTCGTCCGGCGCTGTCTTTGGGGAACTCCACAAACTCCTGGTAGATACTCTTGTGGAAGCCGTAGGGGCCGTCGCTCTGCTCAATGATTTGGCCGTTGGCGGTCGAGGATTGCCATGTTGGCGCCCTCCCGGCCGAACAGCTTTTTCTCCACCTGGGGCAGGCCGTTGAGCGGCTCAAAGGCGGTCTTCAGCAGATAGGGTGAGTCGGGGTAGAGGTCGCAGAGGATCTTCATCATCCCCTTGCTCTGAAACAGCAGGGTGTAGGCGGGGTTGATGAAGCGAGTCTGGCCCTGTTTGGCGATCTTTTCCAGGATCCGGGTCAGCTCCAGCTCCTGCTCGGCGATATCTTCCCAGGGGAAAGAGTTTGAACCAGAAGTCGGCCAGCTGTTTGTCTTTGTTGAAGACCCCTTCGGTGTTGATGAAACCGGCCTCGTCCAGGTAGCAGAAGTCGGTAAAGAGACCGGCCTCGTGGGCGACCTGCTGCAGGTAGCGGGTGGTGCGCTCATCCTCCGGCAGGTCGCGGATGCTGGAGAAGAGCAGCTTCTCGCCCCTGGTAGGCACTGGCGAAGTCGAAGTTGGCGTCGCCACCGCTGATCAGGCGCTGGGAAGTTGCCCTGCAGCATCTCGTGTAGGTTGTATGAACTGGCGCGCCTCATCCATGCCGTTGGCTTTCAGGATCGCCCACTGGNACTGACTGGCGGTCTCGAACAGGCTGGTGGGGGTGTCGGCGTTGAACTCGATCAGCTTGATCTGTGTTGCCGTCCAACCCCCCGGCCAGGTCGAAACGACCGTAGAGGTGCCAGTCGTCCCGCTCCCAGCTCTCTTCGATCAGGCCTACCAGGTTGGAGGGGATGCCCAGCTCATAGTAGAGCTGGTTGTCGATGACGTGCTGGGCCGCCTCCACATACATATCGTAGAGGGTGTTGGCGGCCTGGTAGTAGGCCTCCGCCTCCGCTTCGCTGACCGGCACCAGTTCACTGGCGATGTAGTCGCTGCCATCCTCATCGGTATGCCAGCTCATGCCGATCTCTTCCATGAGGCCCTTGTCGAGGGGCTTCACTGCCAGGGTATCGACCACGCTTCAGCCTCCAAAGGAGCCAAAGCGGCTGTTGGAGGATCGGGGGGCCGATTTGTTGCCGCCAAAGAAGCCGCTCTTGGGCTGCTTGTTGCTGGCAGTCTTCTTATAGGGTTGCGAGATCGAACTGGTCGGGCGGCCGCCGCCATACTGCTGCTGGTTGCGCTGGAAGTTACTGTTGTTCATCAGCTTGTTGGCGATCATGCCACCGATCAGCGAGCCGGCCGCAGTCGCCAGCAGGGTCTCGCCCAGGGACATGCCGCCGGAGTGCATGGAGGGATCTTCGGTGAGACGAGAGGTGCCCGCCTCGACCTTGGCGGCCTCCTGTTCGGCGATCTGTTTCAGTTCATCCTCGGAGAGGAAGCGCTCGTTGCCATCCATATCGCGTAGGATGGCGCGGTTTGGGCCGGTGGTTGGATGTTTCTCTACCAGCTTGTAGCTGTCGGGATTGGCGCCGGTCTGCTCGATCACCATAAAGGCGTTTTGCCCCTGTTCGGCGCCGGCCTGTGAGCCAAAGCCGCCGGGGGGGGGTGCTCCCTGGTCGCTGCAGCCATTGAGGCTGGCGATCACGCTTAGGCCGATACTGCCGGCGATGGAGTAGGAGAGTACCTTCTTGATGTGTTTCATTGAGTTGCCTGTGATGCTTTCCAAGAACAATTGAGGGGCATTCTAACTGCTTGCTGGTATGCACAAAACCGTAGAGTGGTTTGGGATAGATGGCGCAGAAGCCTGTTTGCCGGGGAGGGAGGCCGCTTTGGGTCTTCGGCGTGGTTCGGCTGGTCACTTGGTCGAGTTGAGAACACGGTGTTTGGCTGCGATGAAATCCCCATGAGCGACATGGATCAGATCAGCCAGCCTGCGAATCAGATGTTCTTCATACTTGTGCAGTTCGTTGTCGGCAAAGGGCCACATGCCACAGCTTCTCGATCAGCGCTATCTTTTGCGTTGGGCTGTAGTGCTGGTTGATCAGACGGGTGAACTGAAAATAGTCCGTCGATGCGGCCTGTTCCGACCTGGCGAGTGTGACCAGTTGATCCGCCTCCTTAGCATCCAGGCCGAAATGGTTTGTCACCGCATCGAGCAGCGCACGTTTCTCTTCCTCGTGTTGCCTGTAGTCGGACTCCGCAACCTCGAGCAGCAACGCGGCAACCGCCAGTTGGAGTGCGTGTTGTGGATCCCGTGCTGTTTCCTGGTGAGCCGGGCGCCAGATGGGTATCAAAAAAACGTTTGATGGTATCGAGCATCTGTACTCTCTGATGGTGGGTTTTGTCTAGAAGTGGATATGGTGAGAACCTACATGCAGCAACTGTTTAAGTATACCGGTATAGATGCGGGCCAGATGCTCCAGATCATCGATGCTGACACACTCGTTGACCTGAGTGGATGGTGGCGTTGAGCGGTCCCAGTTCGAGTACCTGGGCACCGGTGGGGGCGATGAAGCGCCCGTCGGAGGTGCCGCCGGAGGTGGAGAGTTCGGTGTCAAACCCCATCTCGTCGCGGATTGCCGCCTGAGCCGCCTCCACCAAGGGCCCGGAGGGGGTGAGGAAGGGGTTGCCGGAGAGCTGCCAGCGGATCTCATAGTCGAACTTACCCTTGTCCAGTATCGCCTCCACTATGCTGCTGGGCATTTGCCGACATCACGACCATTTCCCAGTTCCGGTGAGAGAAGCGGAGGTTGAACTGGGCGTTGAGTTCGCCAGGAATGATATTGGTGGCGCCGGTGCCCATGTTGAGGTTGGCGATCTGGAAGCTGGTGGGAGGGAAGTGCTCATTGCCCTGGTCCCACTCCTCGACGCAGAGCTGTGCCAGCACCGGGGCGAAGGCGTGTAGCGGATTTTTCGCCAGCTGCGGGTAGGCGACATGGCCCTGTTTGCCGATCACCTTTA
>AASF01002124.1 GCA_000168735.1 Candidatus Endoriftia persephone str. Hot96_1+Hot96_2
GATCAAGGCCACTGTTGCTGAACCCCTGCAACGTATTATCGAGGCGCGTCACCACGACCCTTTTGAGGTGCTTGGGCGACATCTCACAGGCAAAAAAGTCGAGGTCACCGTGTTTCTGCCTCGCGCCAGGAAGGTGACCCTGAGTGACATTGATGAGCCCCTGGAAAGAATCGAAGGCACCGACCTGTTTCGCGGCAAATTCAAGGCCACCAAACTCCCCGAACGCTACCAGCTCGAATGGTTTGATGAACAGGGCGCACGCCATCAGCAATACGAGCCCTACTGCTTTACCCCACAGCTGCCGGACTTCGACCTGCATCTGTTCGGCGAGGGACGCCACCGGCACGCCTACCGGTTTCTGGGCGCCCATCCGTGGCAGGCGGACGGCATCGACGGCGTGCTCTTCTCCGTCTGGGCCCCCATCGCGCAACGGGTCTCGGTGGTCGGCGACTTCAACCAGTGGGACGGCCGCACCCATTCGATGCGGGTACGCGGCAGCACTGGTATCTGGGAGCTGTTCATCCCCGGCATCGGCAGTGGCCACTTCTACAAAGTTCGAGATCCGCACCCACTCCGGAGAGATCAGCCTGCGCAGCGACCCCTACGGCAACGCCTTCCAGCTGCGACCGGAGAGCGCAGGCATCATCTGCGCTGAAACCTATCAGTGGCAGGACCAGGGCTGGCTGGAATCACGCCGCAGCTTCGACTGGCAACACCAGCCGATGTCGGTCTATGAGGTCCATCTCGGCTCCTGGGCAGCGCGATGAAAACGGCGATTTCCTCAACTATCGGGAGCTGGCCCATCGCCTCTGCGACTACGTTCAACAGACTGGCTTCACCCACATCGAGCTGCTGCCGATCACCGAGCACCCGCTGGATGCCTCCTGGGGCTACCAGACCACCGGCTACTTCGCCCCCACCAGCCGCTTCGGCAGCCCCGACGACTTCCGCTACTTCGTCGACCATCTGCACCAGCACGGCATTGGCGTGATCCTCGACTGGGTGCCAGCACCACTTCCCGCGGGATCGTCACGCACTGGCGCGCTTCGACGGTTCGGCGCTCTACGAGCATGAAGACCCACGTCAGGGTGAGCATCAGGACTGGGGCACCCTGATCTTTAATTTTGGCCGCAACGAGGTACGCAACTTCCTCATCTCCAGCGCCGTCTACTGGCTGGAAGAGTTCCACATCGACGGGCTGCGAGTCGATGCGGTGGCCTCCATGCTCTACCTCGACTACTCACGCGAAGCAGGCGACTGGATCCCCAACAAACATGGCGGCCGGGAGAACCTGGAGGCAGTCGATTTCCTGCACGAACTCAACAGTGTCACCCATGAACTCCACCCCGGCAGCCTGATGATCGCCGAAGAGTCCACCGCCTGGCCGCAAGTGTCACGCCCTACCTGGCTCGGTGGGCTCGGATTCAGCATGAAGTGGAACATGGGCTGGATGCACGACAGCCTCTCCTACATGTCGAAGGATCCGGTCTACCGCCACTACCACCACGACCTGCTCACCTTCGGCCTGCTCTACAGCTTCACCGAGAACTTCATGCTGCCCTTCTCCCACGACGAGGTGGTGCACGGCAAGGGCTCGATGATCAACAAGATGCCGGGGGATGAGTGGCGTCGCTTTGCCAGCCTGGCGGCGAGCTCTACACCATACAGTGTTCACCTACCCCGGGTAAGAAGCTCGCTCTTCATGGGGCAACGAGTTCGGCCAGATCAACGAATGGAATGAGGCCAGCAGTCTCGACTGGGTGCTCACCGGACACCCACTTCCACGGCGGAGCTGCGTCAGCTTGGTGGGCGATCTCAACCGAGTTCTACCGGGGAAACAAGCCTGCGGCTACATTCAAGCTTCGGAATTTCGAAGTTCGAGCGGGATTTGAGTGGATCGACTGCCACGACAAGCTCCCAGTCGGTACTCAGACTATCTGTGCAAGGGGCACGGATGGCAGCCAGCTCGTGGTGATCCTCAACTTCACCCCGGTGCCACGGGAGAACTACCGCATCGGCCTGCCGCAAGCCGGCAGCTACCGCGAGATCCTCAATTCAGACTCCAAATTCTACGCCGGCAGCAACCTCGGCAACGACGGGCAGATTCAGGCGGAACAACTACCCTGGATGAACCAGCCCCACTCCACAGTGCTGCGGCTGCCACCGCTCGGGGCCATTGTGCTGAAGCCGGAAGGTTAAGAAGCCTCTGAACGAATCGTAGACACCACGCCTGCGCAGCGCTTGGTCAGGGCTCTCGCGGCGAGGCGCCGCCACCCCCTTCGCAAGATCTAATCAGACTTGCGGCTGCGTGGGCGGTGGCGCCGGAAATAGTCGACCAGGCCACGGGTGGGAGCTATCGTGCTCGGCATTGACACCCTCATCCAGCAGCTGCGTTGAGGATCACACCCGGCCAAGCTGTTTGCCCAGTTCCACGCCCCAACTGGTCAAAGGAGTTGACCCGCCAAATCACCCCCTGGCACAAAGATCTTGTGCTCATAGAGGGCGACCAGCGAACAACAGCCGCTGCGGCGTGATCTTGTCGATCAGCAGGGTGTTGCTGGGCCGGTTGCCCGGGAAAGATCTTGTGCGGCAGCAGATCGACGATCTGTTCTGCCTCCATACCGCTTGCCTCAAGCTCCTCGCGTACCTCGCTGCGGGTCTTGCCACGCATCAGCGCCTCTGTCTTGTGCCAAGCAGTTGGCGATCAGCTTTCTGGTGGTGATCACCCGACTCATTATGGCTGTTGACCGGAGCGATGAAGTCACAGGGGATCATCTGCGTGCCCTGGTGGATCAGCTGATAGAAGGCGTGTTGACCATCGGTGCCGGCAGTACCCCAGACTACCGCCCCGGTGGGGTAACCCACCGGCCGACCAAAGCGGGTGACCCGCTTGCCGTTGCTCTCCATATCAGCCTGCTGCAGATAGTCAGGCAGATAGCGCAAATACTGATCATAGGGAAGAATCGCCTGGGTTCTGGCCTTGGCGAAGTCGTTGTACCAGACCCCAAGCAGCGCCATCACCACCGGCATATTCTCCGACAGGATCGGCATTCAAGAAGTGTTCGTCCATCTCGTGGGCGCCATCGAGCAGCTCATAGAAGCGCTGCATGCCGATGGCGATGGCGATCGGCAGCCCGATCGCCGACCAGAGTGAGTAACGGCCACCCACCCAGTCCCAGAACTCGAACATATTTGCGGTATCGATACCAAACTCGGCAACCTTCGCGGCATTGGTCGAGACCGCCACAAAGTGACTGGCCACCGCCCGCTCATCAGCCAGCGATTCGAGCAGCCAGCTGCGGGCGGTAAAGGCGTTGGTTAGGGTCTCCTGGGTGGTGAAGGTCTTGGAAGCAACGATGAACAGGGTGGTCTCCGGGTCGAGCCACTTCAGCGTCTCGATCAGGTGCCGTCGCATCCACATTGGAGACAAAATGGACACGCAGGTCGGGGCGCTGATAGTGCTTCAGCGCCTCACACACCATCAGCGGCCCGAGATTGGAGCCACCGATACCGATGTTCACCACATCGGTGATTTCGCGCCCGGTGAAGCCTTTCCAGCTCCCCGAACGGACCGATTCGGAGAAGACCTCCATCTTCTCCTACACCGCATTGACCTGTGGCATCACATCCTCGCCATCGGCCCAGATCGGCCTTGTTGCTGCGATTACTCAGCGCCACATGCAACACTGCCCGGTCTTCGGTGTTATTCAGGCGGTCACCTGTAAACATGCGTCGGCGCCAGCCGTCCACATCGACCCGTCGCGCCAGACTCGCGTAACAATTGCATGCTCTTGGGCGTAATGCGGTTTTTCGGAGTAATCGAGCAGGATCCCGCAGCTGCGCAACAAAAACTGCTCGGAACGCTCCGGGTGTTCGGCAAACAGATCCCGCATCTGAATCGGTGCAATCTCTTCCCAATGCTCCTGCAGAGCAGCCCACTCCTCGGTGTGATTTGTTTCAGTCATGATCCGGATTATTGCTTGTTGTGAGTCTACTACGGGTTCTGGTGTGGCATCCGCCCAGCGGAGCGCTGATCATTTCAGTGGCAGCACAGCCTGTGATGCGGGAGATAAACCAGAAATTCTCCAACGATTTTAGTTGTTCACAAATGGTAAAGAAGAAGCCTCCAGCTATTCAAGCAACCAGAGGAAAATAATCGAGGTTTTTTGCTGTCATCCCTGCATTGCTTTGATTTAGAATTCCAGCAACAGGGAAACTGAAGCAGAATCCACGCCCGTGGCGATATATCGAGACCGATGGCTGAAGTAACCAAACAGAACACCGCCCCCCCCCTCAACATCCTATTTGTTGTCAGTGAGGCGGTGCCACTGATCAAAACCGGCGGTCTAGCCGATGTCGCCGGCAGCCTGCCGGCTGCCCTGCGCAGCCTGGGACATGACTGCCGTCTGGTGCTACCCGCCTTCCCGGAGGCGCTGCGCCACACGCAACAGATCGAGACCATCAGCCAACTGCGACTGTTTGGCTACAACGAACCGGTCAATCTGCTCTACGGGCACCTGCGGCGAGCATCAGATCCCGGTCTATCTGGTGGATGCACCGCACTTCTTCAACCGCGAAGGCAACCCCTACCTCGCACCGACAGGCGATACCTGGGCCGACAATGCCGACCGCTTTGCGCTGTTCTGCCCGCGCCGCGGTTGAGATCGCCGTCGACCGGGCCGGCGGCAACTGGCGACCAGATGCTGGTGCATGCCCACGACTGGCAGGCAGGTCTAGTACCGGCGCTGCTCTCGGTCGAAACCAATCGCCCTGCCAGCGTCTTCACCATCCACAATCTAGCCTACCAGGGTCTGTTCGACCAAGAGACATTCCAGCGGCTTGGACTACCGAAGAGCTTCTGGTCCCCCGAAGGATTAGAGTTTTACTGGCAGCTCTCATTCATCAAGGGTGGCATTGCCTACGCCGACCGAATCACCACCGTCAGCCCCACCTATTCACCAGGAGATCCAGACCCCGGAGTACGGTTACGGGCTGGAGGGGCTGCTGCAGCACCGCCGCCACCACTTCAGCGGCATTCTCAACGGCATCGACTACCACGCTTGGGATC
>AASF01002123.1 GCA_000168735.1 Candidatus Endoriftia persephone str. Hot96_1+Hot96_2
TCTCACGTTCAACGTGCGCTCATGGGTAATCACATGCCCCTGGGCGTCCAGTTCAGGTGCACGTAGAGTGATCGTGCGGGTGGCACCATGGAAGGCATCCTCCAAATCGATCAACACCTTGGCATGATGATCTACGCCTTGAGTGCGGAAATGCGGCCCGGCTCTCCGTGCATCAGCAAAACCACCACTGCCCCCCCTGCCAAAAAGGGTCTCAAAAAAGTCACCTGAAGCCCGAGGCGTCCCTCGGCGTGAAGCCGGCCACCGCGGAACTCAAACCCTGCATCCCAGTCCGGCGGCGGCCGGAACTCCTGGCCAGCCTTCCAGTTTGGCGCCAAGTTGATCGTAAGCCGCCCGCTTCTCCGGATCTTTCAGCACCTCGTAGGCTTCACCCACTTCTTTGAACTTGGTTTCGGCATTCGGCTCCTTACTCACATCCGGATGATATTTACGCGCCAATTTGCGGTAGGCTCGCTTGATTTCATCCTGAGTAGCGCCTTTTTCGACACCCATGATCTTGTAGTAGTCTTTGTATTCCATAGTAGTACTGTTGTCTCTGCCCTAAGCCTCTAATAGAAATCACTCAGGTTGTCATTGCCAGTTCAGCACCACATATTGCTGCATATCACCTCTACGGATGAGCAACAGCACACGCTTGTCACTGCTACCATTTTCCACCGCATGCTTGAACTCGGCAGCGCGTTTTCACCTGGTTTATGCTCCACCTGCATGATCACCGCACCGGGCTTAATCCCCGCCATGGCGGCAATGGATCCAGGCCTGACTTCCGTCACCACCACACCTTCACCCGCTTTGGCCACCAAACTGATCGGCCAACTGAGGCGTTAACGTCTGCACGTTCAGGCCAAGCTCATCAGCACTTTGGGCAGGGCCCTCGGCAATTAGTTTGTCTTTGGCGAGTGTGCCAATGGTTACAGTGATGCCTCGGCGCTTACCGTTACGGACAATGGTTAGTTGTTCACGGCTTCCCGGCGAGGTAAGCGAGACTTGGTTACGGAAACGGCCAACATCGGTCACAGGCTTGCCTTGATATGCGACGATCACATCACCCTGCCGCAAACCTGCCTGAGCGGCCGGGGAGTCTTCTGATACCTGGGCTATCAGAATGCCCACGTTCTGATCAAGGCCGAAAGATTCCGCCAATTCAGGGGTTAGCGCCTGGATAACAATCCCGAGATAACCTCGTGTCACCTCGCCACCATCCATCAATTGATTGGGCGATGGCTTTAGCCAGGTTAATGGGTATGGCGAAGCCAACCCCCATATAGCCACCACTACGAGAAAAAATTGCAGTATTAATACCGACAACCTCACCGTCCAGGTTGACCAGTGGGCCTCCGGAGTTACCGGGATTGATGGCCGCATCAGTCTGGATGAAATCCTCATAGTCGTTGATGCCAAGACTGGTGCGTCCCTTGGCGCTGACTACACCCACCCGTGAGGGTATGGCTCAGACCCAAAGGGATTGCCGATGGCTACCACCCACTCACCGACTTCAAGCTTCGAGGAGTCACCCAACGATAGCGCCGGAAGCCCGCCTGTATTGATCACAAGCGACGGCTACGTCGGACTGCGGATCCCTGCCCTCAATCTTGGCATCGAACTCACGCCCATCCTGAAGCTTCACCCGTATCTTATCGGCATCTTCCACCACATGATTGTTAGTCAGGATATAGCTCTGATCGGACAACAGGCCATCTTTGGTTGCGAAGACAAAACCCGAGCCCTGACTGATTGTACGGCGTTTCACCTCGCGGCATCTCAGGGCGTGGACTGTGGGGGATTCCCTGGAAACCGGTCACCAAAAAATCGCTTGAACAGATCGTCGTTGAATGGCGACGTGTCACCAAAAGGCGAAGGAAACTCGGTGACCGCAGAGCCAGATGCCTTGCCTTCAACCTGGATGAAAACCACCGATGGAGAGACCGTTCGGGCCACCGACGCAAAGGCCTTACCAGTCTCCCGCAGGTTTTCGATACCACCGTCCTGCGCATAAGCTGGCGATACAATGCACAAGAGCAAAACCAGGAGTGGAACGATTCGATTTATCTTCATGTCATACTCCTCAGTGACAAGTGTAGAAAGCTGTATTGGCTAAATTCTTGAGGGCGCTATCAGCGCACTTTCACTTTGATTCTTCTACTGCGCCGGGCCGACGATTTCGGCAACTCTACCCGCAGAACGCCGCGCCTGTACCGGGCTGAGGCCTTATCGCTGTCTACTTCATCCGGCAACCATATCGCGCGTTCAAAATGACCATAGGCACACTCGGATATTTGATAGCGCCCCTCAGTGCGTTCACTCTGGAGTTGCTTCTCACCACAGACCACCAGCATGTCATCGACGACATCCAGCCTGAA
>AASF01002122.1 GCA_000168735.1 Candidatus Endoriftia persephone str. Hot96_1+Hot96_2
ATTGGTTATGGTGCGCGCGGATTACCCCTTCGTAGGGGTAGATGTCAATCTGATCCCCCATCGCCATCTTCGAGACATCGCACTCGATCGGTAGGGCCCCGGCATCTTCCAGGGTGTTGAAGAAGATCGGCGCGATCTTTCCACCGATGCAGAAGCCGCCAGCGCGCTTGTTGGGGATATTAGGAATGTCATCGCCGGTGTGCCAAAGCAGTGAGTTGGTGGCAGATTTACGTGAGGAACCGGTGCCGAGCACGTCCCCTACATAGACCAGCGGGTGACCTTTCTTTTTCAGCTCGGCGATGATCTCGAGCGGCTTGCCCTCCAGGCCCTCGCGGGGGTTTTGCAGCATGGCGTTGGCGTGTAGCGGGATGTCAGGGCGCGACCAAGCCTCGGTGGCGGGCGAGAGGTCGTCGGTGTTGGTTTCGCCGGGCACCTTGAACACCGTCAATGTTATCTTCTCAGGCAGTTTTGGACGGCGCCTGAACCATTCCGCGTCGGCCCAGGATTGCAGAACTGCCTGGGCGTGCGAATTGCCCTCATCGGCCTTTTCCTTAATATCGTGGAAGGCGTCGAAAATCAACAGGGTAGTACTCAGCGCAGTGGCGGCAGTGGGTGCTAGTTGGGCGTCATTCAGTGCATTGATCAGTGGGGCGATGTTATAACCCCCGAGCATGGTGCCGAGTAGCTGTGTTGCTTTGATCCGATCAATTAATGGCGAGCTGCATGCACCCTTGGTCAGGTCAGACAGGAACGCTGCTTTTACATAGGCGGCCTGGTCGACACCAGCAGGTACTCGGTTTGAAATCAGCTCCAGTAGAAAAGCTTCATCCCCACTAGGAGGACGTTTCAACAACTCTACCAGTTCTGCAGTCTGCTCAGAGCTGAGGGGGAGTGGAGGAATGCCCTCTTTTGCGCGCTCTGCTGAGTGTGTGCGGTAGGAATTGAGCAACGGTGGATACCCTCGTAAAAGAACAAATAGGTTGGATGCTTTGAGTGCATTGTTTCAAAGCTATAGGATTCAACTCTGAGAATCCTAAGTATGATACTTATAGCTTAAACCCAGCCCACTTTCTGCCTGTAAATTCTGGGGTTGATGTCCGGCCTGCCTCGCGGTAGCTAATGGAGGGCCCGTGCTAATTCTGATCGGTTTTTTGGGGACTGAGAGAGCCGAAATACTTACTTGGTGCGACCTTGGCTTCTATCCATTTGACCTTTAAATTGTCCTGACTGTTTATTATTCCAATGATTGTAGTGTATTCGTTAATAAAGTCAGGGTTGTTCATGTTGATTAACTCGATGTAGGATTTCGGCGGTGTGGAAACATATGGGCCGATATAGATGGTTCCTCCATTTCTGTTGGTATCTGCGATCAATTCTTTTAGCAGGTTAATGTCGAGCTGCTTTCCTTTTGAAGCACGTACAAAAATATTGAAGTAATTGAACCCTTGGTTGATTCTTGCGAGACGATTCCTGTTGAGTGAAATTATTTCGTCCATTGCGATCAGTAAATCATGCTCTTTTAAATCGTAGACAAATGATTTATTTACAAGGTCAAGGTCGTTGGATTTGTCTTGATAGATATTGATGGAACCAAGATAGGTGCTGGCCATCAAGGGTATGATTAATAGAGTGTAGATAACTCTTGGATGATTGAGCTTTCTTGCGATAGCTATTGATATTGCAATCGTCGCGATAGGTAGGAACCAGATCCAGAATTCATCTGAGATTGCTTCCCACCATATGAAGAAAGTCATTTGCACAAACGATGCTGTGAAGATAGAAGTGGCGATTGATTGACTTGTTAGACCAAGGTAGCCGCCACTTGGTATTAGAATCAATAGCATTATTGTGCATATAAAAATGGATACAACAATGATGCTGTATGTTGAAGTCCCCAGGCTGTGAACTAAAAATGGGTAGGGGTGTATATGTCGGTACGGAAATCTCTTTTGAAGGGAGTCTATAATAGAATTGGATGAAAAAATAAAATTGCTCGACAAAAGGCTTTTACCAATACCCATGGCTGCGTTAGCAAGAGACTTTATCGATAAACTTTTCATGTCAGGGTTTTTTTTGAAGGTTTCTGCGTAACCTGCCATGTATTCAGTAGGTGTTTGAAGTTGGTTGCGCTCAGTGTCATAAGCGTATACGCATAAATATATCCCAATTGTGATTATTCCAGTAAGTGCTGGTGCAATGATTCCAAATTTTAGTCTGGTTTGAATCGGAAATTGGGTGGCGATGAGGGTTCCTGGGAAAAGCCCAACAACAATGATGGCGAGGGCTTGGTGGTGCAGAATCATGCCTATGAAGAATGCAATTGATGCAGCCAGGCTGGAAATATAACGCCCTTTACCAAAAAGGGTTAGTGTTTTGAAATGATAATAGAAGCCGCCTAGCATCAGAGCTACAGCTGGTATGTAATTATCCCCTACTATGGAATAGGACCAATAGCCGGCGCTTGTGGCGCAGAAAATTACACCAAGTAAGGCGATATCCTTGCTGGTGGTCTCAATTAAAATTTTGTTTAGAAAAAAAAGCCCAATTATGCCGAATATACTGGAGTATAGTGAGAGGAAAGTAAGGGGGTCGATGGTGAAGGTGTTGGATGAAAACTGATAGATTGGGCGAAGTATATTTAAATACAGGTGATGCGTATTGATGATTCCAGAGTCAATGGAGATTTCATATGCCCAGCGGATGGAGTCATCTGCATAATTCCAGTATTGGGTTGGGAATAGAATATATACAGCACCAATTATAATAAAGATAAATTGTGGCGAATTACCGTGACTTAGGGTGGATGCCAGCCACTGGTCGAATGTTTTAAGCTTGATTTCCATGGCTGTGTCTGCATGACCTGAAGGGTTTTATCTGCGATTTATAGCGATAGCCTTTTAAATAAGCGCTCTGGGATGAGTTTTATAACTGCCATGATGTAACGCCAAAACCATGGTAGATAAACAACGTCCATTTTTTTTTCAATCGCCTTGATGATTCCTTGTGCAATGACACTGGGGTCAGCCCAAAGTATGCCCTTCTCAAAGTCTTTTGTCATTGGGGTATCAACAAACCCCGGCTTAATTGTGATTACACGCACGTTTTTTTTGTGCAGGCGATTTCTGAGTCCTTGGAGGAATATACTGATAGCCGCCTTTGCTGATCCATAGACATAGTTACTTTGCCTTCCCCTGTCTCCAGCTACTGATGAGATAGCAATGATGGTGCCACTGGCCTGCTGTTCAAAGTGGTTGGCGATTAATGTTAAAAGTGATATTGCGCTTAAGCAGTTCGTCTTGAATTCAGTATATGCTTCAGATGTAGGAAATTTCGCAATGCTTTCTGGTTTGATAGAGTTCCATGTGCGATTAATGCGATATCCAGTCCATTCATCTCGTCGATTGCATTTTGAAATGATTGCTGAATGCTCAGATGTATTGTCGATATCTACTGTGCTAGTTATTATCTTGTGAGCCCCTCTAACAGATAAATCATCAGCAATTATGGGTAGCTTCTCTTTATTTCTTCCTACTAAAAAAAAGCGCGTGCCCATTTTGCGCTAGTATTTTGGCAGTTTCCTGTGCAATGGCAGATGTTGCGCCAAAAATGATTGTTTTTTTCATGAGAGTTCTCCGGTAACACGTCTCCAGAAACTGGGATGAGAAGATTGGGTCAATATAGTTCTGAAACTCTTGCCATTGAGGAAAGTAGTGTTGGAAACTACAGGAAGACATTCGGGCATCCTTGGCAGGATAAACGCTTCCTCCTGAGTCTCTAACTATGCAATCCAGTTTGTCTAGTAAGGTAAATATATTCTGTCCGTGATTGGGGAAGTCTAGCGCAAGAGTAACTCCTTTTTTGGGGAAAGACATCATGCCTGGGGATTTAATATCGCTGAAAGTTTTAAGTACAGCAAGGAAAGATCCATATCCCGATGAGGCAATCAGTTTGAGCATGCTTTCCAAAGACTTATTGCCATCTTCAAATGGAATCAAGCACTGATATTGCATAAATCCTGCTTTACCATATAACCTGTTCCAGTTTGTGAATGCTGTTCTAGGGGGTAGAAAAAGGGGTCAAAATATCCTTTTTTTTGTTTGGCAGGTTTGAGTTGCTTGTGGTTAGTAAAGTTGGTTGATATGTTTTTACCGTAATATCTAGTGAATAAGAACTGAGGGGCGTCAATTGGAAAGTTTATTGTCTTATCGACATGGTGTTGGGATGGGTGTTTTATCCAGACATGGTGCTGCGTGATTTGCACGGGAAAAGATGCCTCGGCCAAGTGATTTTCCCTTCGCCATGCAGTCTTAGTCCATGACCCTGAGTATGTATAGTCATCATTTGATATCGTGTGATAAATCTAAGAACTCATTGAGATTGGTATATTGAATATTTTCTATCTCCATAAAGGGTTTGGAGATGACGTAGTAAACGAAGCTTTGCCCAGGTTATTATTCCTGTTAATCCTAGACCTCCAATTGTTGCGGAAAATAAGTCTTTATTGGATCTTGGTGAGCAAATCAAGCGGCCTTTGTCTGATCTTAATAGTTCAAATTCAATGACGTGGCAGCCGAAGGTGCCGGCATTATGGTGGTTTTTTCCGTGGACATCATTTGCAATTGCACCTCCTAATGTCACTAGTTTCGTGCCTGGTGTTACCGGAAGAAACCACCCTTGTGGAATAATGAGACGAAGTATCTCAGATAGTAAAAGGCCTGACTCGCAGCATAGAATTCCACTGGATGGGTCGAATGAGATAAAGTGATTTAGTTTTCTTGTTAATACCAGTGTTTCGTTGTGGTTAAGGCAACTGTCACCATAACTTCGGCCGTTGCCGAAAGGTAAAAATAGTACCGTGGTCTCTGGCTGGTTGCGGTAACATACCGTTTCGCCAAACAAAATTACATGCGGAGTGTTTTGTCTTTGGGAATTTTCCCCCAGGATTGAATTTTTTTCATTAGCTTATGTTTGTTGCTGAAATTGTGATACATCGCAACGATGACGCTAAGAATTTGACTTTGTCTGTCTTTAAATGCAAAGACGAGGGGGTCATCGGGCATCTCGCCGCGACCGGTCTTCAGCCAGACACGACTGATCCAATAGAGTAGTGTGGGACAGATAAGCCATATGATTTCCGGATTAGGATACAGTGCCATTACATTTGGGCTATTAATGTATAGCGCCATTACTAGGACTGACATATATCCACTTGCAGTTCCCATGCTATGTAAGTAGTCAAGATCTTGAACAATATACCCGCGGCCAACGGTATTGTTCTTTTCATCTCTCCGTAGTGATACAAGTTCTGCGCTGCGTTTGGCAAGGGCAAGACTCAAGAAAATAAACATTGAGAATGCAAGAAGCCAGAATGATAATGAGATGCCGGAGACTGCAGAGCCTGCAATAACGCGAATTACGTAAAGTCCTGCCAGAACAAGTACATCAATCAGGACAATTCGTTTCAATGCGAATGAGTATGCGAGAGTAACCAGAAAGTAAAATATTAGTACTACCAGGAA
>AASF01002121.1 GCA_000168735.1 Candidatus Endoriftia persephone str. Hot96_1+Hot96_2
GGCACCCTGGCGGCGCTGGAGATCTTTGCCGAGTTGCAGCCACAGGTGGTGATCCTCGAGGTGGGGCTGGGTGGACGGCTGGACGCGGTCAATATCATCGATCCCGATCTGGCCCTGATCACCACAGTGGATATCGACCATACTGCTTGGTTGGGAGAAGAGCGGGAGCAGATCGGCCGGGAGAAGGCGGGCATCATGCGAGCGGGAATCCCGGTGGTGCTGGCGGATGCCGATATGCCGGCGTCCGTTGTGCAAACATGGTGAAGCGTTGGGGGCACGGCTGTTCCAGCTGGGCAGCGCGTTTCGCTGCCAGCCCATGTGGGCAGGGCTGGGACTGGTTTGGACTGGATCAGGTTGAGCGGGATCTGCCCTTGCCTGCCCTTACCGGAGCGTTTCAGCGTTCCCAATGCGGCGGCTGTGATCAGTGCAGTCAAGCTGCTGGAGGCACGCCTTCCGGTGGGCCGCTCGGCGCTGGAGGCGGGGCTGAGCCGGGGTGCGGTTGCAGGGGCGGATGCAGCTAGTGGCTGGCTCGCCGCCAGTGCTGCTCGATGTGGCGCATAATCTCCAGGCTGCGGCCGCGCTGAAGCAGCATATCGAGGCGCTGGGCATCAAGGGTGAGGTGCGGGCGGTGTTTGGCATGCTCGCCGACAAGGATGCGGCAGGCGTGATCGCGCTGCTGCAGCCGCTGGTCGATCGCTGGTGCATTGTGGCGACGGATGAGTCTGGGCGGGCACGTCAGACCGGGGGAGCTTGGGGCCCTGTTCCGGCGCTCGGCAGTCGAGTCGTTGGTCGAACCCCACGAAAGCATTGCAGCTGCCCTGCAAGCGGCCAGTGCGGGCCTGGGGGCAGATGATCTGGTGGTGGTGTTCGGCTCGTTTCAGATCGTTGGCGACGCGTTGCACAGATTGGGCCAGGAGTGACAGAAGCGCCTGGGCTTTGTTGATATACTTCGACAGGTCTGACGACAAAAGGGCGGATAAAGATTTTGCGCGAGCGGCTGAAACAGAGACTGGTGGGTGGCGCCGTACTGGTCTCACTGGTGGTGATCTTTGTGCCGATGCTGCTGGAGCAGCCGATCGATACCGAGCGAGTGTTTCAGGGGGATCGGATACCGCCGCGTCCTCCGGAGCCGGTGATGCGCCATGAGAACGGTGATATTCTGCCAGGTCTGATGCCGCCGGAGGATCGCTCGCCCGAGGTTGGCGGGGCGCCTGCCGTGGTCGATGATCCTGCATCTGAACCTTTAGTTTACAAACAAGAAGGACGAATCGAAAGAGCGGTCCCGAGCGCCTGGATGATCCAGGTGGCCAGCTTTCGCAAGCGCGCCAATGCGGAGGCGCTGGTGTCACGATTGCGCAAGGCTGATCTGCCCGGGCAGCCTGAAAAAAGCTACAGTAGATGGGAAGAGGGTCTATCGGGTGCAGGTCGGTCCGGAGGTCGACAAAAAGCTTGCGGAGCAGATGGCCGCGAAGATCAAAAAAAGATTCAAACTGAGGGTGTCGCTGCGCCGCTACAGCGGGAGGGTGATCCGGGGCAGAACGGAACAACTATGGATATCTCCATCTCATTGCAACGGGTGTTTGGTTCGCTTCTCGATCAGCGACAGGTGCCCGCCTGGCTCGCCCCGCTGATGAAACAGGTCTTGCCAAAGGCAGCGGTGGTCGTCCTTGTGCTGTTGATCTCCGAATTGGCAGCGCGCATCACCTGGTCGCTGATCCCGGAGCCCGCCACACAGACAATCACGCTGCAGACCCAGCAGAGCGCGGCCCCTGAAAAAGAGGCGCTGGATATCGCCAAGGAGGCACGGCGCCTCGCCTCCCTGCATCTGTTTGGCCGCCCGGGGGTGATCAAGAGCAACTCCGCTAAGGTGATCCAGAAGAGTGCACCGGAGACCCGCCTGAATCTGACCCTGCATGGGAGTATTTGTCGATGACAACCCGGAGAAGGGGGCGGCGATCATCGGCAAGGGCTGGGCTCGAAGCAGGATCACTATAAGGTTGGGGCCAATATCAAAGGCGTGGGGGGTGTGAAACTTCAGGCGGTCTACAACGACCGGGTGGTGCTGTTGCGAAACGGCCAGTCAGAAGTGCTGCGATTCCCCAAGACGAAGGGGGGTGGCATCTCCACCCGGGGGTAAGCGTTCCCGCCCCTCCGGGAGCACCGGCAACACCGCTGCCAACACCTCACTGCGCAGCTACAAGGACCTGTTTCAGAAAGAGCCGCTGAAGATCATGCAGCACCTGCGCTTTGTCCCGGTGCGCTGCGGGGAAAAAATTGAAGGGTTACCGGCTGCTGCCGCAGAAGGACAGGAAGCTCTACAATCGTCTCGGCGTTCGCCCATCCGATCTGGTGACAGCGGTAAACGGGATCCCGCTGGATGATGAGAGGCAGGCCTTCAAGCTGCTTGATACGCCTGAAAAAGGCGGAGCAGCTTGAAGTCACCATCCTACGTCAGGGCAATGTGCAGTCTCTTAGCTTCAGCCTGAAATAGTTTCGTCGCGTTACATGCTCGGTGTGGCCGGTGGGGTAGGGGAGAGCGGGATCAGACCCACCTCATCACCATCCTCTAGCAGTGTGAAGGACTCCGCGAACTGTTTATTGACGGTTGGGCGGATCGATTCCATCTCAAGCATGTCCGCCCGGTCGGGACGGCGCCGGCGCAGCAGCGTCAGCAGTGTTTCGATATTGCTGACCGAGGCGGGAAGAATCATCTCTTCGCTCTGTTTTCCCAGCTTCTGCACCAGCCAGGAGAAATAGTAGATGGTGATGCGCCGGTCGGTTTCCACTTCGGATGCGCCGCGCTGATAGCCGATCGCCTCAAGCCGCTGCAGGTATGCCTGGCACTTCGGTCTCCCATTGCTGTCCCAACTCGTAGAGGGTCTCCCCAGGAGTAGATTGCCTGTGTCGTGGCCGGTCATCGAAGATCAGACGGATTGCATATTGCCCCTGGGGGCTCGAATGCGCTTGATGTTGACTGATTCTTTACCCGTTACCGGTTCACTGCTCGCTTTCACCTCCGCCGCAGGGGAGAAGACCCGCAGATATTCGCTGGGGTAATCAAAACTGGCTCCATCGGAGAAACTGATAGTCAGCTTGCGTGACTTCTGGTGCAGATTGATCTCCAAGGGGATCGGGGTCTCGTTACTCATTTCATCAACCTGATCGATAGCGGCCAAGGCGCGGGATGGTGACACAGAATGTCGGCAGGGTTCAACCGGCGGTGGAAGGAAAGGTTTCCGGCTCAGGTGCCCTGGATGCGGTCGAAATAGCGCGCGCGATAGAGCAGCCGTTGGGATTTGTCCTTGTTGAAGGCGCTGCGAGTGTGCAGGACGTTGTTGCTCAGCAGTCCCTGGCCAGCATCCAGCTTGCCGCGGAAGTGCCAGGGTGAGGGAGCATTTAGCAGCGCTTTGAGATAGTTGACGGCTTCTGCCAGCAGCGGATCTGCCCGACACTCGATGCTGCGTGAGCGATCGGTATAGCGCATGTGTAGATGGCCGTCTGGGGCGATCGAAAAGACCGGGCCGCTGCGTGCCGGACGCAGGATCTCGCCGTCGACTTGGTTGGCGGGGATGGTCATGGCTTGCGGGTGCATCAGGGCCTGGATGTAGGCGGGTTGGTAATCCCGGATCTGCAGGTAGACGATCTCGTGATCGAGCAGCGCGTTTTCCCCTCCCTTTGCAGCCGGCTCGACACAGTGTAGCAGCAGGCCGTGGATCTGCTCTTCTGACTGGTTGTAGTAACCGTCGGTGTGCCAGGCGATAGGACGGTTGCTGTAAGGGATGTATCCTCGGTGCAGCGCATCAGGCTGGACAGTGAGTGAGGTGATGGCGTCATTGTCGGCACACATGTTGTGATCGAGACGGTGCAGGCCAAATCGCTCGCCCAAGCTGCCGGATGGTGTTCTTGTCTGAATCGGTGTCCTGAGAGTCCAGCCCAGATCACCATGTTACTTTTGCGACAGCAGGTCATCAGGGCGTCGTATTCGCTCTGGCGCAGATTCGCGGGGATTGCCGATCTCCACGATCAGTTGGTCCAGGCTGGTTGGATAGTCTGTCAGCTTCTGCTCACGCCCAGCGTTTGTAGGCCTCGTTGTTGGCGAGGTCGAAGGGATTCCGTTGCTTTGTCATGATCCGCAAATTGTCGCAGATATCGGTTACTGTTGTTATGATCAGCAACCTGTTGTCCAGCCGCTTTTCAGAGGTAGTGGGTCCGATGATAAACCAAATCGCCAAACGTCCGCGTCTCCCCAAGCCGCTTGACCCTGCCCGGTCGGCTGATTCCGGAGCGCCTGCACAGCCTGATCCTGAGCCGGCTGCTGAATCGTCTGCTGGTTATCGAGCGTGAGGAGGGGGAACTTGACTTTCTCGAGGGGCGCAGTGTGAGGATCAAGGTGTGCGATGCAGGCATTAGCTACCTGCTCTCACTGGAAGAGGGGATGATCAGAGAGTTGTCAGTGAAGGATGAGGCGGACCTGACCGTCAGCGGCAGCCGCCTACGATTTTCTGCTGTTGCTCTCCGGCCGTGAGGATCCGGATACCCTGTTTTTTCAGCGCCATCTGCAGATGGTGGGCGATACTGATCTGGGCGTGCACCTGAAAAACATGCTGGCCGCTCTGGACCCTGACTCTTTGCCGCTGCCGGGGTAGCTTTCAGCCCATGGCTGCAGCGTTGTCTCAGCGCTTATGAGCGTTTTGCCTGATCTATCTTCCTGTCGGCTGCCGTAGCGGCCTCGTTGCCTGGCGGGGTGGCGTGATCCTCCTCCCAAAATCGCTGAACTCAAGGCGATATGCAGGCTATCTGACAGGAAAATGTGACTTCGTCACTTAAGCCCCCTGCCTTTGCCACCGATACTTCGAGTGTCATTTTTATAGGCCATCCTGTGGGTAGAGTCATGAAGCTGTTACGTACCATCGCCGCGATTACCCTCTCCACCAGCCTGCTTGTCGCCTGCGGCGGTGGTGGAGCGGTCAGCACACCGGTCGGGGAGACTGGCGGAGCCTCCAGTCGTGTCGCCTTTGACGGCAGTGTTGGTGACGGCCCGGTGGTTGGTGCCACTGTCAGCATCCGCGACCGCAACTTTCGGCTGCTCGCCACCACCAGCAGTACCGACCGGGCTAGCTTCAACTTCGACGGTGAGATCGCCGACAGCGCCTTCCCGCTGATCATTGAAGCGACCGGAAGGCATCGACCTAG
>AASF01002120.1 GCA_000168735.1 Candidatus Endoriftia persephone str. Hot96_1+Hot96_2
GATCATGCCGTTGATCCACATCAGCACAAACACCCTAAAGGCTTCCCGCTACGCGCCCTGCTGGTCGGTATGACGCATGGCCTGGCGGGCTCCGCTGCGCTGATCCTGCTAACCTTGGAGAGTGTTCAGTCACCACAGCAGGGGCTGCTCTATATTCTGCTCTTCGGTTTGGGCTCGATCGTCGGTATGGCGCTGCTCTCGCTGGCCATCAGCCTGCCGCTGGCGCTACTCGGCCCGCAACCTCAGCTGGGCCCACAACGGTCTGAAAGGGGTGGTGGGTCTGGTAACGATTGGCTTGGGGGCAACTCTGTTGGTTGGGGTCTGACTGAAAAAATACCGCCCGATCTGAAATCAATAGTTGACCCTGGAAGGGTTCGGCGGCATGCTCTTGCCTATGGAGGATTTGATGCACATCAAAGACGTTTTGGTAGTATGCCGACTGCGCATTTGGGCAGCGGTGGGGCCGTCTGTGCGTCTGGAGGAGGAGAGCTGAGGATTTAATTAGAACAAACCGAAGCATAATAATCTTGAAGGCCGCAGATCCTACCATCTGCGGCCTTTTTTATTGGCCAAAGTAAATGTATTGACGATAAGGAAGGAAAGATGTCTGTTCCGGCCGCCTATCTGGGTGTGGTGTTGATCTGGACCACCACTCCGCTGGCAATCAAGTGGAGTGGTGATGGTAGTGGCTATCTATTCGGGGTCACCAGCCGTATGTTGATCGGCGTGGTACTGGCATTGGTGCTGATCGCACTGCTGCGCCTGCAGATGCCCTGGCACCGTCGTGCACGCCGCACCTATCTGGCTGCCGGGTTGGGTATCTATGTGGCGATGTTGGCGGTCTATTGGGCCTCTCAATACATTCCGTCGGGGTGGATCTCGGTGCTGTTCGGCCTGAGTCCGATTATTACCGGCCTGCTGGCGCACTATTGGCTGGAGGAGGTTGGCCTGACACCGCTGCGTCTGCTGGCGGTGGGGTTGGCCCTGGCGGGGCTGGCTCTGATCTTTATTGACAGTCTGAACTACCCGGCGGTGGCGATGCTGGGGGTTGCTGCGATGCTGGTCTCGGTGACCATTCACTCCGCCAGTAGTGTCTGGGTCAAACGCCTAGATGCCGGCCTGCATGGTCTGGTGGTGACCGGCGGTGGCCTGCTGGTGGCGGTACCGCTGTTTCTGCTCACCTGGTTTCTGACCGGCGAACAGTGGCCCGAGACCATTCCTGGGCGGGCGCTCAGCGCAATTCTCTACCTGGGCGTGATCGGCTCGGTGCTCGGTTTTGCCCTCTACTTCTACGTGCTGCGGCATGTGGAGGCGACCCGGGTGGCTCTGATCGCGCTGATGACACCGGTATTGGCGCTGCTGCTAGGCCATTACTTCAACGGTGAAGCACTCGATCTCTCGGTCGGGATCGGTGCTGGCTTGATCATGTTGGGGCTGGCCGGGTTTGAGTTTGCAGATCGCTTCCAGCGAGAACTGGTCACACCCATCTCAGGGGATGACTGGCGAGCAGGCCCTAATGGATGATCCGGACCAGCCGACCGAGCACAGCTGAGGTCAGTCTGGCGACTCTTTGCCGGGCTGATCTCCGCCCAGGGGGAAGGCGGGCATCTATCGCCGGAACCGGGATGGCTGGCGTCAGCTCCACCATCATGGATCGATTGCCGATTCTGATTTACTGCAGGCGTATCAGCGTGCAGTGATGGGTTAGGTGGGGTCGGTGGGGGCGCTATCCAGCAGGCCATTGCGCTGCAGGATGCGGTGGATCTTGCGGCCGCTGTCGGCCAGCTGGGAGAGGTCGCCGAAGTTGGGGCGCACGCCCTGGTCGAGTCGTGCCTGCCAACCTTCCAGCTCACTCTCCAGGTAGTCGAGCAGCTTCAATGAGCAGCCATTGCAGGGGCCGTCGCAGATCCGTGCCTCGGCCAGATCGAAGGGGGTCGCCGCGCGGATCTGCCTGATCAGCTGATGCATCGCAGTGGTGGTGTCCGGCTTCATTGCTCAGCCACGCCCGAGCAGGGCGAGGGAGAGGAACGGCCAGTAAGTGATGATCAGTACCGCGCCGAACAGGATGAAGAACCAGGGCAGGGTGGCCAGATAGATCTGTATGATCGGTCGCTCGAAGCGGTAGCTGGCGATGAACAGATTCATCCCCACCGGCGGGGTGAAGTAGCCGATCTGCATATTGGCGAGGAAGATGATGCCCAGATGCACCGGGTCGATGCCGTACTGCACCGCCACCGGCAACAGCAGAGGCACCATCAACACCAGCGCGGAGAAGATATCGAGCATGGTGCCGAGCACCAGCAGAAAGACGTTGAGCAGCATCAGGAAGGTGAGCGGATCAGAGACTCTCGCACTGACCCACTCGAACAGCTGGGTGGGGATCTCGGCGTCGATCAGGTAGTTAGTGGAGGCGAGCGACAAGCCCAGGATCACCAGGATGCCGCCCACCAGCAACATCGACTCGCGCATCACCCCGGGCAGCTTGCGCAACGGGATCTCCTGATGGATGAAGACCTCTACCACCAGCACATAGAAGGCGGTGACTGCGGCCGCCTCGGAGATCGCGAAGTAGCCGCTGTAGACCCCGCCGAGCACGATGATCGGCAGCGGGATCTCCCAGATCGCCTTGCGCATCGCATCCAGTGCCTCAACCCGGGAGAAGGGATGCAGCGTGGCGCCGCGGCTCGACCAGAGGCTCCAGCCGACCAGCAGCACCAGCATCAGCAGGCCGGGCAGAATGCCGGCGAGGAACATGTCATCCACCGAGACCGATACGCCGATGCCCATCTGCTGCGCTACCACCGCGTAGAGGATCAGCGGCAGCGCCGGCGCGAACAGCAGTCCCAGGCTGCCGGAGGTGGTGACCAGGCCGAGGCTGAAGTTCTGTTTGTAGCCCGACTCCATCAGGGCCGGATAGAGCAGTGCGCCCAGCGCCACGATGGTTACGCCGGAGGCGCCGGTGAAGGCGGTGAACAGCGCGCAGGCGATCAATGAGACAAAGGCCAGCCCGCCGGGCATCCAGCCGAGCAGGGCGCGGGTCAGGCGCACCAGCCGGTAGGGGGCGTTGCTCTCACTGAGCAGATAACCGGCGAAGGTAAAGAGTGGGATCGCCAGCAACACCGGCATCTCGGCGATGCGGAAGAACTCGATCGCCACTACTGACAGGTCGATCTCTGACTGGTAGAAGCCCCACAGGGCGCTGGCGCCGATGATCACGAACAGCGGGGTGCCGATCAGCGCTAGCAGGATCAGTCCGAGAGCGATCAGCATCACTGCCACTCCCCGTTGCGAAAGCGCAGCGGCAGGTTCAGCAGAAAACGCAGTGTCAACACGCCAAAACCGATCGGGATAATGATCTCGCCGGCCCAGGCGGGAATGCCGTTGAACAGCTTTGTGCCATCCTGCCATTCGAACCAGACGAAGCGGCCACCGGTGCCAGGCGATCAGGCTGCAGACGGCGGCGCTGAACAGGTCGGTGGCTGCCTGCAGATAGGCTAGGCCACGTCCTTTGAAGATGTGGGAGAGCAGATCGATGCGGATGTGGCGGTCCTCGCGGGCGGCCGCCAGCGCACCGAGTAGGGTGATCCAGAGCACCATTATGCGTAGGCTTGGATCGGCCCAGATGATGCCGGAGTCGAACAGGTTGCGTAGCGCGATCTGCGCCACCGCGAGCAGGATCATCGCGGAGAGCAGCAGTGCCATCAGGCCGTCCTCGATGGCGAGCGATTGTGCGTCGGATCCGTTTCAATTGTTCCAGCATGATGGCAGCAGTATACGCGTTTTACAGACAGATCCCGATAGGAATACGGATAGTTCAGCCCTTAGGTGCTGGATAGCCGGGGGGCAGGAGTGGATATGCAGCGCCCAGCCCAGATGCCAGAGGGGATCCTGGCTGGTCTGCAGCACCTGATGGGGTGTGTGGGCCGGGATGAAAAGCGAGTCGCCGCGCGACAGCGTGAGTTGTTCACCCGCCATCTCCAGCAGTGCCTCTCCCTGGATCACCGCCACCCACTCGTCCTGCTCCTGAACAAACAGCTCGCTGCGGCTGCCGGCGGGGGCTGCATGCATACGCTCCAGCTCCAGGTTGGGGCAGCGCAACAGGGTCTCGAAACGCTCCTGAGAGCCGTTGGCTGAGGCGTGATCGAAGAGATTGAAGACCTGCAACACTGAACCCTAGTTGGGGTGCGAGCGGCGGTATGCTGTGATCAGTTGCCGCAACTGTTCGAATAGCGATTTTGAGAGTGCCCCATCCTGGACGGCCTGAGTGACGGAATTGGCGGCTTTCTGCTCCCACAGGGCGCGGTCCGCCGGGTCCGGCTGGATGAATTCAATGCCTTGTTGTTTGAGGGCGGCCTTGGCCTGTTTGTTATCGCTGCGGTTGGATGTGTTCAGCGACGCGAATGCCTTGAGCATCTCCTCTCTGAGGATGGCCCGGTCGGCACTGGAGAGCTTCTTCAGCGCCTTCTCTTTGATCACCAGACTGCCATAGAGATAGGAGAGCGGGATATCGGTGAGGTATTTCACCCGGGTGTGCCACTGCAGTGCAATCGCGCCGATCGGTGAGGAGGCAATGGTGTCGATGAGGCCGGTCTGCAGGCCGGTCAGGACATCGGTGAGCGGCAGGGGGATCGGCGATATGCCAAGTTCGCTGAAGGCGTTGCTGCTGACTTGATCGGTCTCGGGGATCCAGATCCGTTGTGATTTGAGCTCCTGCGTGTTGCGTACCGGGCTGTTGGACAACAGATAGGCAAAGCCGCCCTCACTGATGCCGTAGCTGGCAAAACCCTTGGCATGGAGCGACTCGGCGATCAAAGGATCCATCGACTGACGCACATGGTCCACCTCCTGCAGGTTACGGAACAGAAACGGCAGTCCGTAGAGTTGTGCATCCGAGGAGATCTGGGTCAGGCCTCCACCGGAGATGGCGCCACCGTGGAGCTGGTTGACACGGATCTTGCGCAGCACGCTCTGGTCATTGCCCATTCACGCCACCGGGGTAGAAGCGCAGTTTGACCCGCCCCTCGGTGCGCGTTTTGATCTGTTTGGCCGCTGCGCGCATGGTCTTCATCCAGCTAGTGCCATCCGGCGCGATGGTGGCGATCTTGAGGGTGGTGGCGTTGGCGGTGGTCAGCAGGCTGAGGCTGAAAAAGAGCGCAAGTATCGCGCGGATCATCGTGGACTCCGGATCTGTTGTTTAACGCAGGTAGAAAGGTAGATGCTTTCGCCTGGCAGTACTATCTCGTGTGGGTGCATTTTTGTGTCAATTCGCACTGGCGTGTGGCGCTGATGCTGGTTTCAGGGGGGGGCTACGATTGATCAAAAGTAGTCATCAGCCAGCAGCTCCCGGGCCTGTCTTTGGGCGATGACGTTGCTCCAGGGTCAGCCCCTGGGGCCTGGGGGTCGGCGGCGATCACCTCGTTGAGCAGGCGGTCGTGTAGTGCTTGATTGAACACCAGGCGGGCATAGCGGCGGGCAAACTCGACCTTGGCAATAAGGTCGCGCCCTTCTGAATATTTCAGGGCCTGTTCGAAGTGTCGCCGGCCAATCTCAGGATTGCCACCCAGCGCCCGGTGGGACCTGCGATCGGGATGACCCCCAGATAGAGCTGAGCACGACCCTGTTCGTAACCCGGTTTTATGTTGATGACCCGCTGCAGCAGCGTCTCGACTTTGGGCAATTGCGCCACCGGCGTTCCAGTCGTCCTGATGGGCCTGGATCCAGCCGGCCCAAGTGGTGGCCATCAGATAAAGGCCTTCGATATCGGAGATGCCGATCTGTGCGACTTCGGCCTGAAACTCGCTGAATGGGGCAGAGCGTTTTTCGCAGAGTCCTGCGTTGGGAGTCGCAGACGGCCGCGTGCTCGGCGTAGCTCGACGCGCCTCTCTGGCAGCCACGCCCCTTCTGACGTTCCGGGTCTTTCACCAGGCCGCTGCCATAGGCGCTGTAGAGTCGTGCGCCAGCAAACAGTAGGACTGGATCATCGTTCGATTCAGTGATTAGAGAGTCGAGCAGCAGCAGGTAGGCGGGGGCGCCGCTGCGTACGATCTCCGGGTCGCTCTGATTGAGCATGGCGCTCGACAGATTGGTGGCGAGCGAGTTAGTGGCCATAGAGGCGCAGCCGCTGAGCATCGAGAGCAGCAGCGCAAGGCAGGAGCGGCAGGCGCCAGTGAGTGAGTTTGAACATCCGACTGTTCGGTTGGGCGGGGCTGAGGTCAGCGATGTCTGCGTCCGACCTGCTCCATGTGGTGCAGCCAGCCGCTGAACATCTTGCCGATAGAACCGGCATCCCCCCTACGCCCTTTGAAGGTGTGGAAACAGCTTTCGTCATCGTCTGCAGAGCGGGCGGAGCCAAGGTTGAGGAACAGGAACATCAGGAACAGATCGAGCAGGATGGTGACGATGAACAGCGGTATCCGAAGCAGCATATTCTCGCCCATCCAGGTCATGATCGGGGTGTGGTAGCTGACCCCAACATAGAGTGTGCCAAACAGTAGGGCGACCGACATCAGGGAGCAAAAGTCAGCAAGATGTTCGTGTTCGCGGGTAATCCCTTGAGGTTTCGACAGACTGACATGGTGGTGC
>AASF01002119.1 GCA_000168735.1 Candidatus Endoriftia persephone str. Hot96_1+Hot96_2
GATCCCAGCCAATCGCGGTGGGATAGAGTAGGATCTCTGCACCGGCATAGTGCCATCGAGGCGGTGCGGCCTCCGGGAACCACTGATCCCAGCAGATTAGCACTCCAGAGCCTGCACGATGCTGGTCTGGATGGGGCTGAAGGGGCCATCGCCCTGGTGCGAAGTAGAACTTCTCTGTAAAAGCCAGGGATCGTCCGGGATATGTTTTTTTCAGGTAGATCCCCGACAGCGTGCCGTCACTCTCCAGGACCACTGCGGTATTGTGATAGAGGCCGGCAGGCCCGTCGCTCGAACAGTGAGGCGACGATCACCACCTCCAGCTCTGCAGCCAGTACGGCGAGCTGCTCGGTCGTGGGGCCGGGCACCTGGTTCCGCCAGGTCGAACAGCTCCGGGTCTTCGTGTTGGCAGAAGTAACGGGCTGTTGTGCAAACTCTTGGAGCAGGATCAGCCGGGCCCCCCTGCCACAGGCTTCACGGACTCCCTGGATGCAGTTCTCTAGATTCTGTTCACGACTGCCGTAATCTTTCCTGTTGAACCAGGCCAATGCTTAATGATTTCTGAAGCATGATGTTTACTCTGGGGCAGCGGGAGCAACCGCAGCGGGTAGTTGCATGGTGGCGCAGTGCAGGCTGCCGTTTTGCCGGATCAACGTGCGGCAGTCGACCCCCACTACTTTCCGGTCGGGAAAGCAGCACGCTAGCTGCTGCATTGCCAGGCTGTCCGCTGCAACCTTATAGATGGGTAGCAGGACGGCGCCGTTGAGCAGCAGGAAGTTGGCGTAGCTGGCGGGTAGACGCCGGCCGCTTTGCGGGTCGTAGACTGGCCCAGGGTGTGGCAGAGGGATCAACTCGTAGGGGGTGCCGTCTAGTTGGCGCAAACTATGAAGTTCCGCCTCCATCGCGCTGCAGTGCTAGGAAATCCGGGTCGTTCCGGATCCAAGCACTGTTGGTAGCAGATCCGGTCTGGAGTGCAGAAACGTGCCAGGGTGTCGATGTGACCATCGGTGTCGTCGCCGCTCAGCCCACCCTGTTCGAGCCAGAGAAATCGGCGGGCCCCCCAGGCTGCGGGCGCAGCTGCTCCTCGATCGCCTGTTTGGAACGCCCTGGATTGCGCGCCGGGTCGAGCAGGGTTCGCTCTACCATCATCAGGGTGCCCTGGCCATCGCACTCGATGGCGCCGCCTTCGAGTGTTAGGCTGCTCGACTGCATGGGCAGTCCAGCGAACAGGCCTTGTGTTGCGAGGTTTTGGTTACAGGCATCGTCCAGCTCGGCTGCAAATTTGCCGCGCCCAGGCGTTGAAGTGGAAATCGAGCAGCAACGATTGATCGTTGTGCAGGATGGTGATCGGCCCATAGTCCCGTACCCAGGTGTCGTTGGTCTTGGTGATCACCAGGCTGGCATGGGTCAGATCGACCCCCTGTGCGTTCAGCCGTCGTTGAATCTGCTGTCGGTGCGATTGGTCAAAACAGACCCAGTATCACCGGCTGAAAACGCAGGATGGTGGCGACGATCTCTGTGTAGGCTGCATCAGCCTCTTGCAGAATGTCAGACCAGTCGCTGGCGGTGTGGGGCCAAGTTAGGAGTGTAGCGGACTGTGGTTCCCACTCCGCGGGCAATCGGCGCATAGGGTAAAAGGGATGGCTGATCAGCGGTGAACGACTTGAGATCAGAACCATTTCGAACTCCAAGAAGACGGAGTAGTCGGGGTAGTCCCAGCGAGTGATGGGGGGGGAGCCTGACCCAGGGGTGCTCATAGTCGGGTTCACCCCAAACTGGCATTGCGGACTTGATTCCATGGTCAAACCGCGAGTTGGGCGTTGTAGACCTTCGGGGCTGTTGACAGGCTCTTCCGCGATCGCGTCGAGTAGCAATACTTCTGCCTGAACGACTTGGGTTGCCGGAATCAGGGTGGTGGCGAGTAGCAGCGGAATCCAGAATTTCATCCAATGACAGCTCCCAGGGACGGCTTCTAAAGGGAAATATAGCACCCCTGCCTAACTATAGAAAATTCGGGATCTTTTGCAGTCGGATATGGTTTAATGCGCTCGCTATGTACAAGCCGTTTGAACTCTTTATCGGTCTGAGATACACCCGTGCCAAGCGGCGTAACCACTTCATCTCATTCATCTCACTGATCTCCACGCTCGGCATCATGCTGGGGGTGGTGGCGTTGATTGTGGTGCTGTCTGTGATGAACGGTTTCCACAAAGAGGTGCGCGAGCGCATCCTCGGCATGGCCTCCCACGCCACTATCTCGGCGGTCAAGGGCGGCCTTTCCGACTGGCGCGATGTGATGGCTCAGGCTGGCAAAAATCCCCATGTGATAGGTCGTGCTCCCTATGTTGAGGGGCAGGGCATGTTCATCAATGGGCAGAAGGTCAGCGGTGCGATCCTGCGCGGCATTGATCCGGCGGAAGAGGGTAAGGTCTCAGTGGTGGTTGAGGCGATGAAGGTTGGTAGCGTCACCGACCTGCAGCCGGGCGGCTACGGGGTGATCCTTGGTCAGGAACTGGCCTATCTGCTCGGGGTCGGCATGGGTGACAAGGTGACCCTGGTGACGCCGCAGATCAATGTCACCCCGGCCGGGATCATGCCGCGTCTGAAGCGCTTCAAAGTGACCGGCATCTTTGAGGTCGGCATGGGCGACTACGAGCCGTGGGCGTGGCGCTGTTGCATATCCAGGATGCCGCTAAACTGATGCGCCTGGGCGGCGATGTGACCGGGGGTGCCGGCTGAAGCTTGATGATCTCTATAAGGCCCCCGCAGGTGTCACGCCAGCTGGCGTTGAAGATGGGTGGCTACTATCGGATCAGCGACTGGACCATGCAGCATCGCAACTTCTTCTCGGCGCTGCAGATTGAAAAGCGCATGATGTGGATCATTCTCTCGCTGATCGTTGCGGTGGCTGCCTTCAATATCGTCTCCACGATGGTGATGGTGGTGACCGACAAGCAGTCAGACATCGCCATCCTGCGCACCCTGGGCGCCTCGCCCCGCTCGATCATGGGGATCTTCGTCATCCAGGGGGCCACCATCGGCGTGGTTGGCAATCTGCTTGGCATGCTCGGCGGTGTGGCGTTGGCCTACAATGTGGATGGTATCGTGAAGTGGATCGAGCAGCTCTTCAGCATCCACTTTCTCGACCCTAACATCTACTATATTAGCGAGCTGCCCTCCGACCCACACCTCTCCGATATCCTTTCCATCGGTGGCTTCGCCTTCCTGATCACGCTGGGAGCCACCCTCTATCCGGCCCTCAAGGCCTCACGTACCCAGCCGGCCGAGGCACTGCGCTATGAGGTGATCCGGCGGTACTCGAGGCGTGTGGTCTGCAACGTACCTTTGCCCAAGGGCAAACTGCGGGGTGGAGGTGTTGCGGGGGTGTCGATCTGGCGGCTGGCCAAAGGTGAGCGGATCGCCGTCATCGGCAGCTCTGGCTCCGGCAAGAGTACCCTGGCTGCACTGCCTAGGTGGGCTCGACCGACCCAACGCGGGCAGTGTCCGCTTCGCCGGTGCCGATCTGTTTGCGCTCGGTGAGGCGGAGCGGGGACGGCTGCGAAACCGCAGCATGGGTTTTGTCTACCAGTTCCATCATCTACTGCCCGAGTTC
The DNA here is from genome assembly GCA_000168735.1 of Candidatus Endoriftia persephone str. Hot96_1+Hot96_2. Lineage (GTDB taxonomy): Bacteria > Pseudomonadota > Gammaproteobacteria > Chromatiales > Chromatiaceae > Endoriftia > Endoriftia persephonae. The sequence goes on from AASF01002119.1 coordinate 3,611, forward strand.
AGCGCCCTGGAAAATGTGGCGATGCCACTGCTGATCGGCGGTCAGACAGCCCAGGCGGCTGTTACTGCTGCTGCCGAGATGCTGGAACGGGTCGGCTTGGCAAATCGCAGCCACCACAAACCCTCAGAGATGTCGGGGGGGGAGCGCCAACGGGCGGCGCTGGCGCGGGCGCTGGTGGGTAACCCCACCTGTGTGCTGGCGGATGAGCCTACTGGCAATCTGGACCGGCGCACCGCCGGGCAGGTCTATGAACTGATGCTGGAACTCAATCGGGAGCGCCGCACCAGTTTCGTGGTAGTAACCCATGACCCGGATCTGGCTGCACGCATGGACCGCATCGTGCATTTGGTGGATGGCAAGTTGACTGAAGAGCACTTAAAAGTTTGCTAGTGTGAAAGTTCAGTCCGCAAACAACCGCTTTAGAAGTGGCACTGTCAGGCGCTTTTAACCGCCACGCTGACGACGGCGCTTTATGTGGTTGATGATGTGCAAGTCGCCACAGCCCGCGGATCAAG
>AASF01002118.1 GCA_000168735.1 Candidatus Endoriftia persephone str. Hot96_1+Hot96_2
TATGCCGAGTCGCAGCAATTGCGGCAAGTGCCACTTCTACGGTGGCGTTGGCGACAATGTGAAACATGGCGATCTCTCATCTGTACTGTTCGATCCGCCCAAAGCAGTCGATGTTCACATGAGTGAAGCCGGCGAAGGCTTCACCTGGTGTCACCTGCCACGTGGGCGAAGGTCATGAGTGGGCCGGCAGTCGTTACGAGATGCTGGTCAACGACGAGACAGGCACCGGCAAGCCCGGCATGCCCCGCGAAGTCGCCTCATGCGAAAGCTGTCACAGCGATTCGCCTCACCCCATCACCTCAGTCAAGGGGATCAAGCTCAACAGCCATACTCAGCACGTGGCCTGTGAAACCTGCCACATTCCGGCCGTCGCCAGGGGCGGTGTTGCCACTGAGGTCGATTGGGACTGGCGCACCATGGGCAAGCTGAAAGATGGTGAGGGTTTCAAGCTGAAGGAGTATACCCAGGGTAATGGCCATCACCGCGCCACCTACAAATCGATCAAGGGTAACTTCACCTATGCCGAAGACCTTGAGCCCATGTACGCCTGGTTTGATGGGAACCATGAAATACACCACGATTGACACTCAATTCGATCCATCAAAAGGCCCGATTGGAGATCAACAGCTTTTCCGGATCCTATGATGATCCCGGTTCACGCATCTACCCGTTCAAACGCATGCACACCACACAACCCTACGACAAGGGCAATAACACGCTGGTCTATATGCATCTATGGGGTAATGATGAAGACGCACTCTGGGGCAACTACGATTTCGGCAAGGCCATCGAGGCAGGAATGAAGAAAAACGGCATCCCCTACAGTGGCGAATGGGGGTTTGTCGAAACCTACTCCTACTGGCCCATCAACCACATGGTGGCGCCAAAAGATGACGCCCTGGATTGTTCCAGTTGCCATGCAGATGATGGCAGACTCAATCACCTCAAGGGTTTCTACATGCCGGGTACGGGCAGGAATAAACTGCTCGATCTTATCGGTTTGTTGGCTGTCCTCGGCACCCTGGCTGGTGTACTCGGACACGGCGCGCTGCGCATGATCGCCAACCGCAGGAGGAAAGTCTGATGACAATGCATAAGATTCTAGTCTTCAAGCGGTTTGAACGTATCTGGCACTGGAGTCAGATGGCACTTATCTTCACCCTGCTGTTCAGCGGATTTGCAGTACACGGCGTCCACAGTCTGATCAACTTTGGTGATGCAGTCACTGTTCATACCTGGACCGCAATTGTGTTGCTGCTGATCTGGGCATTCGCCATCTTCTGGCTCTTCACAACAGGGGCAGTGGCGCCACTATATCCCGACCGGGGAAAATTTCATCAAGGTTGCCCGTTTCTACGCCTTCGGGCATCTTCAAAGGCGAGCACCATCCATACCGGAAGACCTACCGGCGCAAGCACAACCCCCTGCAGGCGCTAACCTATCTCCTGCTCAAGATCGTGATCTTTCCTGCGATCTGGATATCCGGCATCGCCTACCTGCTGATCAGTTTTGGGCAGGAGGATATTTTTGGCTGGATAGGACTTGGACTCATTGCCCTGATCCATACCATCGCAGCGATCGCTGTCCTGGTGTTCGTCATCGCTCACGTCTATCTGCTCACAACAGGCCACTCGTTCATTGACCACGTAAAACCGATGATCACCGGCTACGATGATGTGGAACTGTCTGATGAGGAGTTAGCCGATCTGAAGGCAGATGAACCAGGTGTGATAAAAGAAGCCGATTAACAAACTTCTGGGAAGTAAAATCAGAAGACCCAGCGCACGATCAAGCGCTGGGTCTTCCCTTGTTTGAGAGGGCTCTGACTAGAAACCGCACCTCACATCAAATCCAATAATAATATTCAGGTAGGTTTCACTATCGCTTCTACCATTTTGCCTGCGCCCCATTTTTTCTGTTCATGGATTAACACTATTGCAAAAGGGAACCAGCAACTCTCTTTGCTGCCCCCCACCTTGACACACCCCAACCCTTTGCTAGGTTTCAGGAAGGAGCTTCATGGATAAAGAGAGAGCTTATATGCCTTCCACCCTGAGCCTATACTCCGCCTGCAGATGGCAGTTAAAAGCGATCATTCCACTTTTTTTACCATTTTCTGTGCGACCCTATCGGCCACAGCAAATGCGGCTTTACCCGATCTCACCCTGCGAGTGAAGGCTCCTAAGGAGATCCAGGCAGGCCCGACTTTCGAGGTAAAGGTTAGCGTCGCTAACCGAGGCAAGGCAACAGCCCGAGGCTCGCGTTCATATCCCACAGGCTATATGGTTGACCTGTTTCTGACCCGAGGAAAGATACCTCAAGGCTTTGCCCGCTACTCGCAATCCTACTTCGATGGCGTACTGCTGAAGGGAGGGCGCATCGACAGGACAGTCGATCTAGCCGAGAGCAATAGAGATGTTTATCAGACAGAAGTCAGCACATCGACCGACACGCCACCCGGTAATTATAAGATATGCGCAAGAGTAGATCCTGCAGGCAGGGTCAGGGAAACTAATAAAAAGAATAATTTGAGCTGCCTAAACATAAAAGTTATCAAAAAAATCGGCCGCCAGACCTTTGCAGGGAAGGATCTGAAAATGGTCAATAAGGGGCCGCCCTTACGCGCACATAACGGTTCTCAGGGCACAATGGGAGGCCCAACCAAACGAACCGTGTTGCCGGATGGCACCATGGAAATCCTTCTGCCAGACGGCATCAGGCAACGTCGCGCTCCCAACGGACAGATCACAACCATCCTTCCAGACGGAACGCATATGACCTCAAAAGCCATTCAGGTACCGATGGATGAATTGCCGGCATTACCATCTGATTTGAGTGACTGGGGCAAAAAAGCCAGCGACGCACTACTGCAGATCATCCAAAACCTACTCACCGAAGTGGAATTCAAAANCGNCCCTACCAGCCCAGACGGAAATAAACAAGCCATTGTTATCCCAGGATGGAGTGGCAGCATTCGCAGCATCGACTTCCTGAACGAGGGTAGAAATGAGCGCCTTTCNTCAAACCAACATCAAGGGCACAGGATGCTCTGCATCGGCATTATCCTTCTCTGTCTCTTACCTGCCCCCATTCTCGTATCAAGCTAGAGGAAACATCACCCACCGAACGACTTGGGACTTATCGTATCAGATGACACAGACACTGGAGGCGCGAGCACGCAAATCAGTTTGCACCCACAATGTTACCACACAGAGGTGCTGGCACCCGCGACAGCGCAATCAATGCAGCAGGCACTCAAAGCTTATTACGACTATCGCACTGTCGGATATGAACACCGCAGGTCAGTTTTCAGATGGCAATTGTTGTCATCAAAGATCATCTTCGTCATCGTCGTTCTGCTGGTGAGCGCCGGCATCTATTTTTCCTGGCTCCAGTTCATCAAGGGATTGAGGACAGACAAAGACCGCTCTTCCACAGAAACCACCTTCGAGGCATCCGCCAGCGGCGTCAAGGTAAGCTCACCGGTACTGGGGGTCATCATCCTGGTCATCTCCTTGGCGTTCTTCTATCTCTACCTGGTATATGTCTACCCGATCGAAGAGATTCTTTGAGCAATGGACAATCAGTCAACAGCTATTCGCTCCGCCTCCCCCAACGCACTGCAATCTCGCGATACTCTCCCCACAAGCCACGTTTCTGAGCAAACGCCTCTCCCTCCATCTTCTTCAACCGCTCCCGAAACACACTGTCCAGCGGATAACGATTGAGCACTACCGCATAGCCATCAGTCACCATCTTCTCATTCAGGCTGTTGCCCTGATCATCCAGCACCACCAGCGAAATACGCCCATATTTATCACGACGATTCAGGTCGCCACTCAACATCACCTGTTGACCAGGAGTCACAAGGCGCCTGAGATACGTAGTGGACGCCGCGGCCTATCGACAATAGAACATCCTCACTCAGGCCCGGTGCGCTGAACATCACGCTGCAACTTGGGGTTAGAGGTATCCTCCGGCGCATCGATCCCGGCGCAACTGTATGCGTTCAGCGCCTCCAGCGATTTCCACAACCAGGGTATCGCCATCCTCCACCTGCTGAAGCCGGTAGAGCGACTCTGCCGCAATGGGCATGCTGAGCGATGAAAAGAAAAAGTGCAGCCAGAGTAAGCATTCGCATGGGGCAATAACCTGAAGAATTTAACGGGGCAGCCAGAAGATAAAAAACAGGCAAAAAACTGTGACGGCGATAAAAAACAGCACAAACCGGGCACGCGCTCCGGCCCGATAGCCCCGCTTCTGATAATGGGAGACACCGCCACAATGAGGACACTCAGCTAGATCCTCAGCGATCTTTTTGCCGCAGTAGAGACAGTTCACCTCAGACAAAACGGTGCCTCACTTTTGTTGTTCCTTAAACATGGTGCCAAACAGACGAAAAATCTTATAGGACACCAAGAGATAAAGCATAAAGCCTGCAACCAGGCCCAACAGAGCCAAGCCTTGCATTATTGGCGTCCAATCCGAGTTGAGCAATAGGATCAGCAGGATGACACAGACGACCCTCATGATGGCCAGCGCAATGCCATCGACACTGATAAAAGCAAATGTCCTGCCCAGACTGATCAGTTCTGGCTTATAATGTCGTCCTGAGAAAAACTGATGGCCTTTACTCCTCTCTGACAGCAGTGGAACCACTCCTTTGATTATAAAGAACAAATCACACCTTCTCATCCTCCTTTCGAGTGCCCTGCTGGTTGCCTGCAGTGCCCACCCTGGCGCCGGTATTTGGGTGCCAATGGATGAGTCAGACACACTTTATTCCAAAATTGCAGTGACGTTTGAAGGACGTGCTGAACTGTTTTGTTGCCGATAAGAGAGACGCATCTGTTGCGCTGTTTCTGGCGGGGGCATCACGGCAAACAGCATCAGCATGGATTGCATCTCTGCCGATGATGAGTCGGAAAAACATCTGTTCACGCTGCAGGTCAGCGACGACGCGCATCGGGATGCTGAGCGAAGCGGACAAGACTCTCGGCCTGTTTCGCCGGACCAATGAGAATCCCTCCCCCAGAGAATAGCGACGCATTGGCGCCCCACGGCCTGTCACGCCGGTCTCAGTGGCTGGTGCCTCGCGAGCGGGTCAGTTTGTTATGCACATTGTACTTTCCGGATGGCTTCTTCATCCGGTAACCCGCTTGACCTCCTTCCAGGGTATTGGCGTCGTAGATCACCAGTGCCCCATCCATATCCCAGATACTGACCAGAGCGTATTTCCCGTCCTGGGTGAACTCCACATGGGCAGAGGTCTTGCCAGGAGCCGGCTTCAGAGTCTTGACGATCTCCAGGGTCTGTTTGTCGATCACATGCATCAGGTCTTTAGTTGGGACCGAAGAAGACATCGACCCAAGCGTAGCGGCTCTTCTCACTGCCTGCGCATGAAAAAACCAGGGCCTTTTGTCGGAATACGCTTGATCAAG
>AASF01002117.1 GCA_000168735.1 Candidatus Endoriftia persephone str. Hot96_1+Hot96_2
AGCAGCACAGGCACAAGGCAATCGAATAGCCCAAACGGAAGGCTAAGCGCAGCCTGGACGTTAAGAGACTGGGCAGTGGCGCCATAAAATCGGGCCAACAGCAGCGCGATCTTTTTCATGTTCTGACAGGCTGCAGCCAGCAGATATTGGGTCAGCCCCCGGAAACGGGCATAGCGGTGCCCATGCAGCGGCTTAGCATCGGCGAAACTGCGCCCCACCGTCTCCCGACGCCGCTCGGACACACGCCGGCCCCAGTCCGTTAGCCGCTTCTGATTGACTTTCTTTCGATCCTCTTCCCACATATGGCGGATGACCACCTTCTGGGTGTTCTGGCTGCGGGTACATCGATCAAGTAGGGGGCAGTCCTTGCAAAAGGCGGGGGCAGACTTGTCTTCCCGATAACCTGTCCGGTTGGTGGTGCTGTAGCGCAGCCGCTGGCCCTCGGGGCAATGGTACACATCCTGCCGGGCGTCGTAGCTGAAGTCCCACCGTTTTAGCCAGCCTTTGGGAGTGTGCGGGCGCTTGTTGCCCACCACCCCGCCAATGCCCCGTTCCACCAGTCCGTGACAGACCGCCGTCGTGTTGTAACCGGCATCCAACCCCACCACCAGGAGTTTGAATTTGAAGCGTTCACACTGCCGATCCAGTCGCGCCAGATAGGGGCGCGCATTGTTGATCTTGCCTGGGGGTGACGTAGGTATCGGCGATCAGCCCATGACGCCCATATGGCCTCCGAGGAGGCCATTTTTTTTGCTACTGATAACGCCCCCGGTAGTGGGAGAGGATCTCAGGCAGCCATGCAGACACAATAAGGGGGATCAGCAGTTGATACTTGTAGAAGAGGTTCGGGCTCTCCCCCTGCTGTATGCAGATGCAGGGAAGTACATTTAATCAGCGTCTGATGATAAAACTGACGACCTTGCGCAGCACATCCCCGACATGTTTGAGCACAAAACTGAAAAAGACGACAGGATCCTTAGGGGTCCAGTAACGATAGGCTCGATTGCCTTGGAAGGCTTTTCCGCCACTCAGCGAAGCTCAGTAGTTTCCTTTTGAAATGGACATAGGTACTGGCAATCTCTGCCCTTTCGTCGATATAGATAACCGGCAGTTTTTTCGGCGGCTCCGCTACGATCTCCATACCGGTTATATAGTTGTATGCCGCCAACGGTATATTCACCCCATTCAAGGTCGCCACATACTCCTGCTGATTCAGGCGACCGGCTGTCGGCTCCATTACGTAGTAGTGTCCATCCAGCTCATGGCGTTTGAACTCTACCGAACCAAAGCCTTTGAAGCCTACTTTCTTGAATATCTTTTTGGTCTCTTCCTCGATCCACTTGTTATCGACGACCACGGTGGTTGCGGTACTACCAGTACCCACGGGCCACTGCCGCAGCTTATAACCGGTAAACAGCACAATGTCATCCCCTGTCTCGCCGAAATAGCCCAAACAGTAATGCACGTTGCTGTCATTGCCGGCGATCCACTCTTGCACGATCAGGCTGTCGCTATACGACAGAGCCATGGCTGCACACTGAGAGGAACTCTTCTGGCATCGGCCAAGATGAAATGCCTTCGCCAGGCCGGACTCCCGCCACAGGGAACTCTTTGAACTCGGCTTGAGGATCGCAGGAAAACGGTAGCTAGCGGCAACCTGCTGCAGATCTGTTGTCTTGTCGATCACCAGCGTCTTTGGAATCAGAATCTCGTGCTCGAGCGCATAGGCCGAGAACTTTTCTTTATCCAACAGCAGATCGATCATCGCCGCATCCGGCATATCGATCAGATAGAGGGGATCCAGCAGCTCCCGATGTTCTATGTAGAAGGTGACATGGGCATCGGCTGTCAGCATCAGCACAGGCCGTTCACTCTGCAGCTCGGGGCAGACTGGTCAGCAACGCCAACAGCTCTTCATCATCCTTGGAAGTGATACTTCCGACTGGCACAGCCTGGTCTTGGCCTCCGGAACCGACGCATCAGGATAGAATCCAATCAACGGGATACCATAGGGGGCCAGCGAGCGCAGGATACCATAGCCGGCGAAATTGATATCGAGAACGACGACTGAGGTTAACTTATTTTTCACAGACAACTATGTTCTTGTTCGCGCCATAAACTGACTTCATCAAGCCAGCATTGGAGATGGGATGAGATGAGATTCGGAGCATTGTTCTTTTTGTGATTACCTTGGGTTAACGAGAATAGATCACCATACCCATTACGCTTGACCGCTCTTTATATCATACAGATTCAAAAAGCGTGGTGAGGGCTACTGTTACATGGCTACGCGCATGCCGCTACATCTATCCTCTCTGCACAGCGCTCCAGCTATTCGGAAGCTATTTTCAGCGTCCGTTTGCCACTCGTCAACTACAAAACCAGGGCTACCCCACGGGAAGATAAAACAGGTTCACACTATGCGAAAAAGCTTACCAGCACTCAGCCTCCAGGCAGCAGAGATGCCGGTGACCTTTTTGTAGAGGGAGACCGCATAGGCAGTCGGTCATGCCTGCGACAAAATCGGTGAGTTTGAGTAACCGGGCGTAGTCATCCGCCACCGGACGCCGCCCCAGACCGATAAACTGCTCCGGGATCAGACGGATCATCATCAGGCTGCGTGGACTGGCTCGTTCGCCCCGGCACAGCAACATCATCAAGCACCCGCACAAAACGCTCCAGCAGCTCACTGATCACCTGGAAACCGGCGGTCTCTATCTCCACCACCTCACGGTGCACAATAGAGTTTCTCCCGCGCCACCTCGATCAACTGGTTCATCTCCTGTTGGTGTGGGATATGCGACATCAACGGCTGGTCGAAACGACCCGCCAGGATATCGGCCTCATTGTCGAGGAAGCAGGCCTTGCACTCGATGATCGTCTGATTGATCACCTTGGCACGCAAAAACTCAATCTTCTCCTTATCACCGATGATCCCGTTGAGCCGCTGTTTCAACTTGTCCGGCTGATTTAGTACAGAAAGATAGAGATCCAGTGCGCTCTCAAAACTCAGATGGCCTACCCGATAGCCATCCTCGATATCGAGTCACCCGGTAGCAGATATCATCCGCAGCCTCCACCAAGAAGGCTAGCGGATGACGGTACCAGATGCCCAACATCGGATCGCGCCGGATCAGCCCGACACTCTGCGCCACCATCTCAAAGTGCTCCCGGTCCTCGGCAGTAAAGCCCGGTTTTTTAGCACTGACCCCATCAAACCGCCCGGATCCGATGCAGGACTCCCGCGGATACTTTGTGAAGGCCGCCAAAGTGGCGGCGGTGAGTTGTAGACCGCCAGGGTTGTCGCGGTTCTGCAGACGGGTGAGTACCCGAAACCCCTGAGCGTTACCTTCAAAATTGAGAAAGTCTTCGCGCTGACTGTCACGCAGCACCCCCACCCGTTTGGCTGCCGTAGGCGGAGGGTCTCTGCCCAGAGGCGGATCGCATCCTCTCCGGAGTGGCCAAATGGCGGATTGCCGATATCGTGGGCGAGGCAGGCGTGCGGCACAGATATCACCGAAGTCCGACGCCTCGCTCGCCACCAGGCGATGCCGGGCGATGATCTGCTCCCCTACCAGGGTACCCAGTGAGCGTCCCACGCTGGAGGACTCTAGACTGTGGGTCAGGCGGGTACGCACATAATCGATCTTGGTGAGGGGGAAGATCTGCGTCTTGTCCTGCATGCGGCGGAACGCCGATGAGAAGACGACGCGATCAAAATCGCGCTGAAAGTCGGTACGCGCGGTGATCTCCGAAGGTTTCTGGCTGGAACCCAGCCGCTTGCGGGAGAGCAGCCGCTGCCACTGCATCGTCATCAGCTAGTCCCAACCGATCACGTC